>SXJQ01000116.1 GCA_005779345.1 Actinomycetota bacterium | reverse complement strand
GGCGCCGAGCTTGACGAGCACCTGTGCCGCGACGCCTTCGCCTTCGCGGATCAGCCCGAGCAGGATGTGCTCGGTCCCGATGTAGTTGTGGCCGAGCTGGAGGGCCTCACGCAGCGACAGCTCGAGCACCTTCTTCGCGCGGGGCGTGAAGGGGATGTGACCCGACGGGGTGCTCCCGCCGTGGCCGATGATCTCTTCGACCTGGGCGCGCACCGCTTCGAGGCTGATCCCGAGGCTCTCGAGCGCCTTGGCGGCGACCCCTTCGCCCTCGTGGATCAAGCCGAGCAGGATGTGCTCGGTCCCGATGTAGTTGTGGTTGAGGAGGCGGGCCTCCTCCTGCGCGAGGACGACGACCCGTCGGGCTCGGTCCGTGAAGCGCTCGAACACTGGGTACCGCCTCTCTGGGAGACCGGCCGGAATCCGGGGACGCCGGCTGTTCAGTCATCTTATCGACCGAGGTTCCGCCGAAATTCGCGAGTTGCCGGTCGATCGGCGTTTCCCGGACGACTCCGGGAGCGATGAAGGGGCAACGACACTCGGCCGGGCGATTCCATTCCCATTAGCCTCGCCGACCGGTGAGCATCCTCGACGACCTGGCCATCGAACCCCTCCCCGGCGATCTCGCCCGCTGCGAGGCGCGCCTGTCCGACGCCGTCGGCCACGACGACCGCTTCCTCGGCGAGGTCGCCGAGCATCTGCTCAAGGCCGGCGGCAAGCGGCTGCGGCCGACACTCGCGATCTGCGCGGCGTACGCCGCTGGCGGAATCGCCCCCGCGTCGGCCGACATCCTCACGGGCGCGGCCTCGGTCGAGCTCGTGCACCTCGGTTCGCTCTACCACGACGACGTGATCGACGAGGCCGCGACCCGCCGCGGTGTCCCGAGCGTCAACGCTCGCTGGTCGAACATCACCGCGATCCTCGCCGGCGACTTCTTGCTCGCCCGCGCCTCGTCGCTCGCGGCGTCGCTCGGAGCCGATGTCGCGGCATTGCTCGCCGACACGATCGGCGAGCTCTGCCGCGGCCAGATCCTCGAGCTCCAGTTCCTCTTCAATGCGGAACGCACCGAGGAGAGCTACCTGAGTTCCATCGAGGGCAAGACCGCCTCGTTGCTCGCCACCGCAGCTCGCGTCGGCGGCATGGTGAGTCGCGTCGATCCCGCGACCCTCGATGCACTCACCCAGTTCGGCCACCATCTCGGCATGTGCTTCCAGATCGTCGACGACGTCCTCGACCTCACCCAGTCGGAGGCCGAGTTGGGCAAACCGAGTGGCAACGACCTGCACGAAGGCGTCTACACGCTGCCGGTGATCCACGCCGCGGCGGGCGACGCCGACCTCTGCGCGATGCTCGGCCGCAAGCTCGAGTGGCCCGATGTCGAAGCGGCGCGCCAACGCGTGATCGCGGCCGACGTGATCGACGCGAGCCTCGCCGTCGCGCGCACCCACGCCGGCAAGGCGCGCGAATGTCTCACAGGTGCCGAAGCGCTCGACCCGTTGGTGTGCGACCGCCTCGCCACGATGGTCGACGGTCTCGTCACCCGCTCGTTCTGACGCCCTGACACCCATTGCGGGCCGACGCGTCGCATTCGGCGAGGAAGCGCAAGACGGCATCGTTGAACGCGTTCGGGGCCTCGGCCATCAGGCCGTGCGCCGCGCCCGACAGCACGACCAAGCGCGTGTCCGGGATCAGCTCGGCGATTTCCTCCGCATCGCCCAGCGGGGTCAGCGAATCCTGCGACCCGGTGATGACGAGCGTCGGCACCGCGATCTCGTGCAGTTGCCCGCGGAGGTCGTCGCTCATGTCGAGAATGGCGTCGACCTGCGCGACGAATGCCTTGGGGTCGGTCTGCAGCACGACCCGCGCGAGCACGTTGATGAACGCGCCGAACCGACGCTGGAGCCGCGAACCCACGAGCCACGACAATCCCTCGCCGCTCGCGAGCGCGTGCATGCCGTGGGCGCCCACCTGCTCGCGCCACTCAGTGAGCAACTCGCGCCGCCAGGTGTGATGTCGACATGCCGTGCAGGCCAACACCAACGACCGCGTCCGCTCGGGGTGCATCACGCCGATCACCTGGGCGAGGATCCCGCCCATCGAAGCGCCCATCACGTGCGCGGTGTCGATCTCGGCGTCGTCGAGACACGCGAGCGCATCATCGGCCATCTCGAACAACTCGTACGGCCCCGGCGGCACGTCGGAACGGCCGACCCCGCGGTTGTCGACGGTGATCACGCGATGGGTCCGTCCGAAACGCGCGCGCTGCATCGCCCAGCCGCGCGCGTCGGCGCCGAGGCCTTGGATCATCAAGACCGGTGAGCCGTTGCGCCGACCCGAAACCTCGTAGTGGATCCGTGTGCCGTCGGGGCGCACCACGAACGCCATGGTCAGGCGTCCACCGCGACGCCGAGCAGGCCGTCGACCCGCGCGCGCACGGCCTCGGCGAGCTCGGCGGCCGCGAGCGGATCGTCGAGGTCGTAGCTCGGGTCGACCGGCACCGCCTCCGAGATCGTCACCGACCAACTCGTCGGCGTCCCGAAGGGCCCGTCGGGTCGGATCGCGACCGGCAGGACCGGGGCGACGAGCATCGCCTGCAACAGCTCGAGCGGCGGTTGGCCGGCGCCCGAGCGCAACCAGGTCGGCGCGAGTGGCACCGCCACGAGGTGGCCGGCGCGCAGCGCGGCGCCGAGATCGCCGGCCGAGCCCGCGATGGCGCCGAACCGTCGGAACCAACCGCCGGCCACCCGCAGGTCGGGGGCACCGACGACCCGGAGGCGACGGCCCACGGCGCGGCGCACCGCGACCGACAACGCCGCCGGCTCGGCAAGGCCGAGGCCACGGTTCGCGATCAGCACCGCGGGACCGCTCGTCGGCAGGTGCTCGGCACCTTCGACGTCGACCCGCACCGCGGCACCGATCCAGGGAGCGACGACATCGCACAGCTGGGGGTCGAGGCCGAACGGATCGATGAAGAACCGACCGCCGAAGCGCCGGCGCACGAGCGACGCGACGCCGGGCGCGGCACCGACGCGGTCGGCGTCGAGTCCGTAGGCGGCGGCATGCAGCGGGCTCACGCGACGGCCTGCCGGAGACCCGAGAGCGGGACGATCTCGGCCCATTCGTAGAGTTCGGCCAGGATCTCCTGGGTGCTGCGCAGCTCGCCGAGCCCGAGTTCGGACACCGCACGAGCGCCGCTGCCGGTACGGCCGCAGCGCATCAGCTCGATGACGTGGGGGGCGACCGCAGCGCCGAGCAACTCGGCGGCGCGCGCCGCGCCCGTCCAGGCGAACGGTGCGACGGGCACCGGGATCCGACCGCCGAGCCGCGCGGCCTGCCACGGACTCGCCGCGCCGAGCCCGACGACGTTGACCGGTCCGTCGAAACCGACCAGCAACGCCTGGACCATCGCCCGACACGCGTCGTCGGGGTGGAGCAACGAGAACGGCGGGTCGCTGAACGCGGGAACGGGCACGAGCGGCAGCCGCAGCAGGCGCCCGAGCGGGCTCGGGACGTGCGACCCGACGATCGGCGCGTACCGGAGCGCGGCGACCGGGATCTCGAGCCGCCGCCCGATCGACGCCGCGATCGTCTCCACCCGCAGCAACGACATCCCGTACGGCACGCGCGGCGAGGGCGGAACCTGCTCGTCGGGGACCGACGCACGACTCCGCGGCGGCCCGTAGACCTCGAGGCCCGAACGCACCACGACAGCTTCGAGGGCCCCCGCGCGCGACGCGGCCGAGAGCGCGGTCGCCGAACAGAGCTCGGTGCGCTCGGCCGCCGCGACCGGATCCATGCGCGAGGCCGGTTCGTACACACCGAAGTGTGCGACGTGGGTGGGCGCGTACTCGAGCACGAAATCGCGCAGGCGCTCACGGCGACGCGGGTCGATGCGATGGAACTCCGCGCGCCGCAGGCGCCGACGCGGCGGGACGAAATCGACGCCGTGGATCTCGCCGACATCGGCGCGGGACTCAAGAAGCTGTGCGACGCCCGTCCCGAGCTCGCCGCCCATCCCCGTGACCAGGACTCGTGCCGCCATCACTCGCCTCCTGCACCATCCTCGCGCACGCGGTCGTCGGCGTAGCGTTCGGGCCGCAGATGGGGAAAGAGGACGACATCGCGGATCGACGTCACGCCCGCGAGCAGCATGACCAGCCGGTCGATGCCGAATCCGACACCTCCCGTCGGCGGCAACCCGTACTCGAGCGCCCGGACGTAATCCTCGTCCATGGCCTGAGCCTCGTCGTCGCCGAGGTGCTTGAGTCGCGCCTGGTCCTCGAACCGATGGCGTTGATCGATCGGGTCGTTGAGCTCGCTGAAGGCGTTGCCGAGCTCGCGGCCGGCGACGATGAGTTCCCACCGCTCGCTGAGCGTGTCGTCGTCGCGGTGTGCGCGCGCGAAGGGAGAGACCTCGCGCGGATATCCCATGACGAACGTGGGGTCGATGAGCGCGTGCTCGGTCGTCTTCTCGTAGATCTCGAGGATCAACTTGCCGGTCCCCCACACCTGTTCGTAGGGAATCTCGAGCGCGTCGCAGTGGGCGCGCAGCGACTCGATCGGTTGGCTCGGGTGGAGGTCGAGGCCCGCGTGCTCACGAACGAGGTCGAGCAGAGTCGCCCGGCGAAGCGGTGGCGTCAGGTCGATCGCACGCCCGTCCCAGTCGACCACCGTCGTGCCGATCGTCGCAAGCGCAGCGGCCGCGATGATCTCCTCGGTGAGGACAGCGATGTCGTGATAGTCGACGAACGCCTGGTACAGCTCGAACATCGTGAACTCGGGATTGTGGCGCGTCGAGACCCCTTCGTTGCGAAACACGCGCCCGATCTCGTACACCTTCTCGAACCCGCCGACGATCAAGCGTTTGAGGTAGAGCTCGGGAGCGATGCGCAACGCGAACTCCATGTCGAGCGCGTTGTGGTGGGTCATGAAGGGGCGGGCGGTCGCGCCACCCGCGATCGGCTGGAGCACCGGTGTCTCGACCTCGACGAAACCGCGTTCGGCAAGAAACGCGCGGATCGCAGCGATGGCACCGAAACGGATCTCGAACACCCGCCGCGACTCGTCGTTGGCGATGAGATCGACGTAGCGCCGGCGGTAGCGCATGTCGACGTCGGCGAGTCCGTGCCACTTGTCGGGCATCGGTCGGAGCGACTTCGCGAGGAGCTGCGCGTGCGCGACCTTGATCGACAGTTCGCCCTTGCGGGTCTTCATCACGACGCCCTCGACGCCGACCCAGTCGCCGAGATCGAGATCGCCGAACGCGGCGAACGCGTCGTCACCGACCACCGACTTGCTCACGAAGAGCTGCACACTCGCGGTCCCGTCGCGAACGGTGGCGAACACCAACTTGCCCTGATCGCGCCGGAGCAGGATCCGCCCGGCGATCCGCGCGACCTCAGTGGTCTCGGCGCCCGGTTCGAGGGAGCCGAACCCGGCGTGGAGTTCGGCGCACGTGTGGGAGCGGTCGAAGCGCACCGGGTATGGATCGTGCCCGTCGGCGCGCAGCCGAGCGACCTTGTCGATCCGCTTGCGGCGTTCGTCGGCTCCGACTCCCTCGAGATCGGGGGGCGTGTCGTCGTGCGTGTCGGTCACTTGTTCCTCTCGAAGACGATGCGCAACCCGTAGAGCGTGAGCCAGGGTTCGTAGTGCTGAACGGTGCGCGTGTGGGGTCCGACCAGTTCGGCGAGACCCCCGGTCGCGATCACGGTGCACGGCCCGAGCTCGGCCTGGAAGCGTTCGACGAGCGCGTCGACCTGACCGGAGAACCCGTAGATCACACCCGACTGGATCGACTCGAGTGTGCTCTTGCCGATGATGTGCCGTGGTGCGACGAGCTCGACCCGCCGCAGACCGGCAGCCCGACCGAACAACGCGTCGAGGCTGATCTCGATCCCGGGGACGATCGCGCCCCCGAGATACTCGCCCTTCGCGCTGATCGCCTCGATCGTGGTCGCGGTGCCGAAGTCGACCACGATCGTCGGTCCACCATGGAGGTCGAAGGCCCCGACGGCGTTGGCGATCCGATCGGCGCCGACCTCCTTGGGGTTGTCGTACAGGATCGGCATTCCAGACCGCACCCCCGGCTCGAGCACGAGTGCAGGAAACCCGAAGTAGCGATCGGTCATCTCGCGGAGCGCGGCCGTGACCGACGGCACGCCCGACGACACGGCGACGCCCGTGATGGCGTCGTCGAAGCTGAACCCGTGGAAGCCGAGGAACTGCTGGATCATGAGCGCGAGTTCGTCGCTCGTCCGCTCGGAGTTGGTCGCGATGCGCCAGTGGTCGACGAGTTCGCGTCCGTCGAACAAGCCGACGACGGTGTGGGTGTTCCCGGCATCGATGGCGAGCAGCATGGGATTCCCCCTCAGCCGAGATCGAGGCCGATGTCGAACACCGGCACGGAGTGGGTGATGGCCCCGACCGCGATGTAGTCGGCACCCGCGGCCGCGTACTCGCCGACGTCGTCGAGCGACACGCGACCCGACACCTCGACCGGGATGGCACCCGCGAGCAACTCGATCGCAGTCCGGACCTCGGCGACGGCCATGTTGTCGAGGAGTACCAGGTCGCAGCCGGCATCGACGGCGGCAGCGACTTGCTCCAGCGTGTCGCACTCGACCTCGACGACCCGACCCGGCCAACGGTCGCGCGCAGCGGCGACCGCCTCGGCGATCCCGAGCACCGCGAGATGATTGTCCTTCACGAGCACCGCGTCGGAGAGCGAGTCGCGATGGTTCGCACCGCCGCCCGCACGCACGGCAGCCTTCTGGAGCGCCCGCAGCCCCGGCAACGTCTTGCGCGTGTCGCGAACGCGCGTCGCGGCGCCCGCCGCCGCGATCGCGTCGACGTAGCGGCGCGTGAGGGTCGCGACTCCCGAGAGGTGCGACAACAAGTTGAGCGCCACCCGCTCCCCGGCGAGCAACGATCGGGTGTAGCCCGAGACTTCCCCGAGCACCGTTCCGGGTACGACGGTCGAACCATCGGTGACGAACCACGTGACCACCACCGAGCGATCGACCTGTCGGAAAACCTCGGTGGCCGAGGCCGTCCCCGCCACCACACCCGCGCCGCGCGCGACGAACGCCGCTCCGGCGAGCGCGCCGCGCGGGATCGTCGCGAGGGAGGTGATGTCGCCGAGAATCCCGAAATCCTCCGCGAGCGCCATCGCGACCACCTGCGCGACCACACCGCGCGGCGGGTCGAAATCGCTCACCGTGCGCCTCCTGCGAGCCGCGCCGCGGCGACGAAGCGCGCGGGCTCGGACCCGGCGACGACGAACCGTCCGAGCAACGCGTCCGACGTTGCGGGGAAGTCGGCGCGGGTGTGCGCGCCGCGCGATTCCTCGCGGGCCGACGCGCCGGCCACCGTCGCTGCTGCGACCCGCAACAGATTGCGTACTTCGTAGGCCGCGACCTCGCGGGCCGGGAGTTCGTCGCCGAGCGCACCGAGATCGGCGAGCGTCTTGGCCGCCACGTCGAGACCGCCGGCGTCGCGCACCACGCCGACCTCACGCGTCATCACGCGCTGCACCGCTTCGCGCAGCGCCGCGGGATCGACCGGATCCGTTCGCGGCAGCAACTCGGGATCGGGATCGAGCCGCCCGATGCCTTCGAGCGTGAGAGCACCCGAGATCGCGCCACGATCGTCGGCCGTCACCTTGCCCGCCGCGATCGCCTCGACGACGCGCGCGCCGAACACCAGCCCGTCGAGGAGTGAGTTCGAGGCGAGGCGGTTGGCGCCGTGCACGCCCGCGCACGCCGTCTCACCACAGGCCCACAAGCGCGGGAGCGAGGTCGCACCGTCGAGATCGGCGAGTACGCCGCCGCAGAGGTAGTGGGCCGCAGGCGTCACCGGGAGCCACTCGACTCTGGGGTCGAGGTCGGCCGACCGGCAGGCTGCGAAGATCGTCGGGAACCGCAGTTCGATGTCGTCGATCATCGTCGCGTCGAGCCAGACGTGGTCGACGCCGGTCTCGCGGAGCTGCTCGGCAATCGCGCGCGACACGACATCGCGCGGCGCGAGGTCGCGCAGCTCGTGACGTCCGACCATGAATGCGTTGCCGACCTCGTCGCGCAGGATCGCGCCCTCGCCGCGCAGCGCCTCCGACAGCAACGGCCGAGGCATCCGGTCGATGTGCAGCGCCGTCGGGTGGAACTGCACGAATTCGAGGTCGGCGCAGGCCACACCCGCGCGGAGCGCGAGCGCGATCCCATCGCCGGTCGACAACGAGGGGTTCGTCGTCACCGCGAAGCACTGGCCGGCGCCGCCGGTGGCGAGCACGGTGTCGAGCGCGCGCACGTTGTGGACGACGCCCGCGGGGTCGAGCGCGAGGACGCCGACGCACTGGCCGCGCTCCACGAGCAGGTCGAGCGCGAACCAACCCTCGTTGACCTCGATGGCGATCCGCTCCGCGGCGGTGACGAGCGCACGCTCGATCTCGGCGCCGGTGGCGTCGCCGCCTGCGTGCACGACGCGCGCCAACGAGTGGCCGCCCTCGCGTGCGAGTCGCCAGACGCTCGGCTCCCCGGCGACGGAGTCGAACCGCGCCCCCAGCTCGCCGAGCTCGCGCACGCGCTGCGGGCCCTCGGTGACGAGCGTGCGCACCGCATCCGGATCGCAGAGCCCGGCACCCGCGATCATCGTGTCGGCCTGATGGAGGTCGGCGGAATCGGGCGCCTCGAGCGCGGCCGCGACCCCGCCCTGCGCGTAGCGGGTGGCCGTCTGGCTCAGCTCGCCCTTCGTCATCACGAGGACCGACATGCCGCGCGCCGCCGCGCGCAATGCGGTCGAAAGACCCGCGACACCGCTCCCGAGCACCAAGAGGTCGTACATGGACCCGCCAGCCTACGGTGCGAGCCGAAAGCGCACGTTGTCGATGAGCCGGGTCTGTCCGAGGCGAACGGCGACTGCGAGGAGCACCTCGCCGCCCAGACGCTCGATCGGTCTGATCGTGTCGGCATCCACACACTCGACGTAGTCGATGTCGAGCCCGTGGATCGCGTCGAGCGCGGCCCGGACGAGGCCGATCACGACCGCGGCGTCGCGCTCTCCGCCGTCGACCGCCGCCGAGGCGGCGCGCAACGAGCGCGCGATCCCGGGAGCCACGGCCCGTTCGGTCGCGGTGAGATAGGCGTTCCGCGACGACAACGCGAGACCGTCGGGCTCGCGCACGATCGGGCACCCGACGACCTCGACAGGCAGGTTCAGATCGAGCGCCATGCGCCGGACGACGGCGAGCTGTTGTGCGTCCTTCTCGCCGAAGTACGCGTGGCACGGTCCGATGATCGCGAACAACTTGGCGACGACCGTCGTGACCCCGTCGAAGTGACCCGGACGGCTCGCGCCGCAGAGGCGTTCGGTGAGACCCTCGACATGGACGACCGTCGCGGGCGGGTACTCCGGATACACCTCGCGCACGCCCGGAGCGAACACGAGGTCGACGCCTTCGGCCGCACACGCGCCGAGATCGCCGTCGAGGTCGCGTGGGTACCGGTCGAGATCTTCGTTCGGACCGAACTGCATCGGGTTGACGAACACCGACACGACCACGAGATCGCACTCCGAGCGCGCGGCATGCATGAGCGACCGATGCCCCGCATGCAAGAACCCCATGGTCGGCACGAGACCAACGGTTCCGCCGGCGACCCGCGCTGCGTCGGCGGCAGCGCGGACCGACGCGACGGTCGACACGACCTCGGTCATGACGACGGATTCTCCTCGCCGTCGGGCGGCTGCAACGTCCGCAGGTCGTCGAGCAGACGGTCGAGCGCGTGATCCCGTCGTTCGGCGAGCCGGGCGGCCTCGCGCGCCAACGCCCGGTACGCGTCGCGTTCGCCCGCGTCCATCGCCGCGAGATGTCCCTCGACGGTCGCGAGGTCGCCCCGCGCGACCGGGCCGGTGAGTGCCGCACGCGGCCCCAGATCGAACGCGTTCTCGACCGACGCACGAGCGAGCGGCGCGAACGCGTCGAACGGCACCCCGGCCGCAGCCGCGAGCCGCTCGACCTGACCGAGCAACGCCACGAGGTGATTCGAGGCGACCACCGCCGCGGCGTGGTACAGCTCGCGGTCGCCATCGGCCACACGGAACGCCCGTACCTCGAGCAGTTCGGCGATGCGGTCGATCTCGGCGTCGCCCGCGATCGCGGCCCACGACCCGGGGAGGCGTTCGAGGCCAGCGCTCGTCGACGGCAGCGACTGCAGCGGATGCAGGGCGCCGATGCGCACATCGGGGCGCCGCGCACGCAGCTCCGCGAACACCTCGAGGCCGCGCGAGCCGGCGAGGTGGAAGACGAGCGCGTCGGGTTCGAGCGACGGTGCGATCGCCTCGGCCGTCGCCTCGATCGCCGCGTCGGGCGTGCCGATCACCACCACCATCGCTCCGGTACCGACCTGCGCGACAAAACGCGGCTCGGCGTCGAGACAGGCCGACGCGGCCAGCGTCGACGCCGCGTCGACGGCCCGGCCCGCGACCCCCACGACCTGGTACCCCTGCGCCGCGAGCGCGAGCGCGACGGTCGAGCCGGCGCGTCCGGGGCCCACGAGCGCCAACGTGCCCTTCCCGGTCACTGGGCCGGTCACTGGGCCGGTCACTGGGCCGAGGTCCCGCGGGTCACTCGGATCTCGGGGGTTCCGGGGTCGTGGTCCACGGCCTCCCCGCTCCCGTCGCCGACGTCGCCCGGAGGCTATCGCCGCAGGTCGACTCCGGGCACGGGCCGGACCCCCGCCGTGAGCGCCGCGGTGACTTCGGGCACGAGATCCGGAGCGACGTCGCGCAACGGTGCCAGCACGAAGCCGCGCTCCCACATCCGCGGGTGCGGCAACGTCAGGGTCGGGTCGTCGGATTCGACCGCGTCGTAGAGGAGCACGTCGACATCGAGCGTGCGCGGGCCCCATCGCTCGCCCCGCACGCGCGCCGCCGCCGCCTCGAGGTCCTGCGCCACGGCGAGCAGTTCGAGCGGGGTGAGATCGGTGTCGATCGCGACCACCGCGTTGAGGTAGTCGTCCTGCACTGGCCCGCCGACCGGATCGGTCTCGTACACCCGCGACACGGCCACGACGACGATCGCCGGGTGAGCGAGGAGACCCTCGACCGCCGCGCGCAGCTGCGCGAGTCGGTCACCCAGATTGGAGCCGAGCGCCAGATACGAACGCACGAGCGTCACCGTTCGATGCGCACCGCGACGTGGCTCACCTGCGCGCGGACCGGCGGGTGCAGCTTGCGCACTTCGACGATCGCCTTGTGGACGCGCGGATCGGCCTTGCAGACCTCCGAGATCCGCGTCGCGAGCCGTTCGAGGAGCAGGTAGCTCTCCGACGACACGACGCGACTCACCGCCTCGCACACCGCCGCGTAGTCGACGGTGTCGTCGAGTTCGTCGGAGTCGCCGGCCTTGCGCACATCGACCCAGAGCTCGAGATCCACCTCGAACGGTTGGGGTCGTTGCCGTTCCTCGGGCAGCACGCCGTGCACGCCGAGCTCACGCAGACCGGGAATGAGGATGCGATCCATCGTCACGACCCTAGGACAGGGGAGAATGCACCGATGAGACGTACGAAGATCGTCGCGACGATCGGCCCCGCGACGAATGCCCCCGACACCATGCAGGCGCTCGTATCGGCCGGCGTCGACGTCGTGCGCCTCAATGCGGCTCACGGCGACGCCGAGAGCCACATCGCCAACGCCGCGCTCGCGCGCGCCACCGCCGACCAACTGGGGCGCTCGGTCGGCGTGCTCGTCGATCTGCCGGGTCCCAAGATGCGCAGCGGTCCGATCGCAAACGGTGCGGTCGAGCTCGAATGCGGTCGCGAGTTCGTGCTCACCACCCAACCGGTCGACGGCGACGCGACGCGCGTGACCACGACGATCCCCGACCTGTCGCGCTGGGTTCGCGTCGGCGATGAGGTCTTCCTCGCGGACGGGGCGATCGTGTTGCGCGTCGTCGGTGTCGACGACGGCGATGTTCGTACCGAGGTCGTGCGGGCAGGAACGCTCCGGAGCCGCAAGGGTATGCACCTCCCGCGCGCCGAACACTTCGTCGATCCGTTCACCGAAAGCGACGCTGCGTCGCTCGACCTGGCGATCGCGATCAAGGCCGACTACGTCGGGCTTTCCTTCGTCCGACGACCCGAAGACATCGAGGGTGTCATCCAGCGCCTCCCGAGGCGCGGGCACCGACCCAACCTGGTCGCCAAGATCGAGACCGCGAGCGCACTGGATCATCTCGCCGGCATCGTCGGTGCCGCTGATGCCGTGATGGTCGCCCGCGGCGACCTGGGCATCCAAGTCCCCGCGCGGCGCGTGCCGCTCTTGCAGAAGGAGATCATCCGGTTCTGCAACATGTCGGGTAAGCCGGTGATCACCGCGACCCAGATGCTCGAGTCGATGACCCGTTCACCGCTGCCGACGCGCGCAGAGGTGAACGATGTCGCCAACGCGGTCCTCGACGGGACCGACGCGCTCATGCTCTCCGAAGAGACCGCGGTCGGGCTCTTCGCTGCCGATACGGTCCGCACGATGGCCGAGGTCGCCGAGTCGGCCGAGAGTTGGCCGCGCCAACGCGTCGATCCCGCCGGCGTGCACACCGACTCCGATCGCGTCGCGTGGGCGGTCGCGCACGCGAGCGTGCAGGCGGCCGAAGACCTCGGTGTCGGTGCGATCATCTGCCCGACGCGCAGCGGGTCGACCGCACGACGGGTCGCCGCCTACCGACCGAGCATGCCGATCGCGGGGATCTCACCGAGCGCCGCCGTGTTGGGTGGTCTCGCGCTCACCTGGGGCGTGCACCCGCTCGAGGTCCCCGACGTCGCCGACGGCGACGAACAACTCCGACTCGCCGTACGCGCCACCCTGCACGCGGGCCTCGCGAACGCGGGCGATCTCGTCGCGGTGGTGTTCGGCAGCGCCGGCCCACGCGCCGGCAGCACCGACACCGTCCGCGTCGTCCGCGCGTGACCGCCGCCCGCGTCCGCGGACGGCGCGCCCTACGCGGTCTTGCGGCGGAGGCCGGCGTCGAGGGTGGCCGAGACGAACTCGCGGCCGGCGGCACCGAGGGTGCGGTTCGTGAGTTGCTCGATGATCCCGATGGCGTGCGGACCCGTCTCGACGAGACCCGCGTACAGCAAGTAGCCGGCGAGCACGCCGAGTAGCCGGTCGCCGAACTCCTCCTGGTGGATGAACAACTTCTCCTCGGGGTCGTCGGTCCACTTCGCGAGGCGCGAATAGATCGCGTGCAGGCGCGGGACGAGTTCGTCGTGCTTACCGAGCGGGAGATGTTCGCCGACGAGGCCGGCCTCCGCGTACGCCTGGAGGTTGTGGGGCGAGTCGAGCAGGCTCACGATCCGGGTGAATCCGTTGGAGCGCAGCCAGATGAGCTCCTCCTGGCGCCGGACCTTGCGATGGTTGCGGGAGAAGCCGCCCGGGCGCTCCGCCGCGGCGAGCCGATCCTTGATGATCCAGGTGAAGTTCCGGGGTTGGAGCCCTTGGGCCCACTTACCGCGCAGCGTCATGCCGCTTCTTTCCCGTTCGTCGCGATGGTGTCGAGCCACGCTGCGGCCGCCACCGAGCGAGAGACGTCGTGGACCCGAACGATCGCCGCGCCCTGCACGAAGGCCAAGACCGTCGTCGCGAGGGTGGCGTCGTCGCGGGCGTCGAGATCCTCGCCGACGATGTCGACGAGCATTCGCTTGCGCGACACACCGACGAGCAACGGCACACCCGCACGCTCGGCAAGTTCGCCGAGGTGCGCGAGCAAGACGCGGTTGTGGTGTGCCGTCTTGCCGAAACCGATGCCGGGGTCGGCGACGATCGCGTCGCGCGCGATCCCCGCGACGACGGCCGCGTCGACGCGCGCCGCGAGGTAGTCGCCGACCTCGACGACGACGTCGTCGTAGTGGGGCGCGAGTTGCATCGTGCGGGGCTCGCCCTGCATGTGCATCAACACGACCCCCGCGTCGTGGTCGGCAACCGTCGCGAGCAATTCGGGATCGCGACCGCCGGTGACGTCGTTGACGATCGTCGCGCCCGCGGCGAGCGCGGCTCGCGCGACCTCGGGCTTGGTGGTGTCGACGCTGATCGCGACGCCGGCACCGACCGCGGCGGCGAGCTCGCCGATCACCGGGACGATCCGGCGCAGGTCCTCGGCGACGTCGACCGGATCGGCGCCCGGTCGGGTCGATTCACCCCCGACATCGAGGGCGACGGCACCCGCGGCTGCGAGTTCGAGCGCATGGCCGACGGCCGCGTCGGTCGCGAAGAACCGTCCGCCGTCGGAGAACGAATCGGGGGTGACGTTGACGATTCCCATCACCGCTCGCGCGGGGAGATCGCTGAACGTGAATGGCACACGGCGAGGATAATCGGGGGGCGGGTCCGCTACCGCGGGACGCCCAGCCCGATCATCGACATCGCCTCGGCCCGGGTGGCCGCATTCTCCTTGAAGATGCCCCGCACGGCCGAGGTCAGCGTCGTCGATCCGGGTTTGCGGACGCCACGCATGCTCATGCACATGTGCTCGGCCTCGATCACGACGAGCACGCCACGGGGCTCGAGCGCCAACACCATGGCGTCGGCCACCTGCGACGTGAGCCGCTCTTGCACCTGCGGCCGCTTGGAGTACCCGTCGACGAGGCGGGCGAGCTTCGACAGCCCCGTGATGCGCCCGTCGTGGCCGGGGATGTACGCGACGTGTGCCCGGCCCGCGAACGGGACGAGGTGGTGCTCGCAGATGCTGTAGAGGGGGATGTCGCGCACCATCACCATCTCGTCGTGCTCGGCCTCGAAGGTGACCGTGAGATGCCGGGCAGGGTCTTCGCGCAAACCGCCGCAGATCTCCGCGTACATCTCGGCGACGCGTTCGGGCGTGCGTTGCAGGCCGTCACGTTCGGGGTCCTCGCCGATCGCCGCGAGAATCTCGCGGACCGCGGCCGCGATGCGGGGCTTGTCGATCTCCGGCGCATCGAACGGGATACCGATGACATCACCCATGATCGGCCACCTCGGTCAGACCGCGTCGGGGAGGAACTCGGCGATGAACGGCAGGTTGCGGTACCGCTCCGCAGCATCGAGTCCGTAGCCGACGACGAAGTCGGGCGGGATACGGAACCCCTCGTACTTGAGGGCAGGATCCACCTTCTGCAGGCCGTCCTTGACGAGCAGCGCGCAGACCTCGACCGAAGCCGGACTGCGCGCGAGGAGGTTCTTGCGTAGATACTGGAGCGTGAGGCCCGAGTCGATGATGTCTTCGACGATCAGCACGTGGCGCCCGCCGAGATCGAGATCGAGATCCTTCACGATGCGCACGACGCCGCTGCTGCGCGTCGCCGCGCCGTACGACGACACGGCCATGAAGTCGACCTCGACCGGCAGGTCGATCGCCTTGGCGAGGTCGGCCATGAACATGAAGGCGCCCTTCAGCACCGCGACCAGCAGCGGAGGATCGTCGGCGTAGTCCGCGGTGATCTCCTTGCCGAGCGCCGCGATCCGGGCCTGGAGTTCGTCGGCGCCCACGAGGATCCGACCGATGCGGGGATCGTTCATGCCGTTCCGGGCCTCGCTCGTGGGTGGGGTCACCGGTCCGCGACGCTCAACCAGCAGTACCGGCGGGTACGGGTGGTCACTCGGGCTCGGTGCGCGCCACGGTAGCCGAGCACCCACACGATCTCTCCGTCGGCGCGCGCCACCACCGGCACCGTCGCGTGGCGCGCCGCGCCGAAGCCCGACTCGGCGCGGGCCCGCGCGACGGTCTTGGTCCCCGCGAGGCCGAGCGGTCGGAATCGCTCGTCGGGTCGGGCGGCCCGAACGACCAGTTCCTCGCCGACGATGTCGGCATCGAGCACCGCGACCGAGCGGCCGTCGGGCCACCCCGCCGGCGCGGCCCGCTCCACCCGGGCACGAACCACCACCTCGCCGAAACGGCCTTCGCCCGGAACCGTCAACGACACCGGTGCCGCCCGATCGGGAGGCGTGCTCCCGATCTGCTCGACCCGCTCGACGACGAGACGCCCCGACGTGCGGCGAACGCTCAGCCCGCCCAGGAGGTTCGTGGCGCGGCGCTCGCCGCGGGCCACCGCGACGACCGCGTCGACGTGATCGGCCGCGACCGCGCTCGGCAACCAACGTCGCACCATTCGCCGGGCGAGCGCGATCGGCACCGTGCACAACGCGGCGCACGCGAGCGAATGGTCGGCCGCCATCGCCGGCGCGAGCGCTTCGTCGGCGAGCGAGTCGAGCAGGTCGGACTCGTCACGCAGGACGCGCGCCTGTCGGCCGAGCACACCGATGAGATCGCGATCGGCGCCGGCCTCGAGCCGCGGGATGACTTCGCGCCGCAGCCAGACCCGCGTGAACGCCCGGTCGTCGTTCATCGGGTCGGCAACCGGAGCCCACCCGAGCAGCCGGCACAGTTCGTGAGTTTGGGCACG
>SXJQ01000115.1 GCA_005779345.1 Actinomycetota bacterium | reverse complement strand
CGAGCGTGTCGTTGACGGCCTTGAAGCGGTCGAGATCGACGTACAGCACGCCGACGTGGGTCACGTCGCGTTCGTTCCCGGCGATCGCGTGAGCGATGCGGTCGGTGAGGAGGTGGCGGTTGAGCAGTCCGGTGAGGACGTCGTGGGAGGCCTGGAACTCCAACTCTTCACGGGCCGATTCGCGATCGCGCACCACCGCGACGAAGCGGACGAGCACCACGGTCGTTACGAGCAAGCCAACCGCGACGCTGAACAGCTCTCGCGTTCCCGCGTTGAAGTGCGCCAGTGTGTCGATCGCCGGTCGTGTCACGACCGCGAGCACGAGGAACGCGAGACGAGACGGGTGAAGACGCGTGATCTGCTCCACGACCGGGGTCGTGAGCTCGTCGACCGAAGGGTGCAGCGCGGCGGCGGCGAGTAACGAGTACGAAACGGGATACAACGCGTTCACGACGCCGAGCGACATCGTCGCGTCGATGCGCGGAACGACGGTGTACACGATGTCGAGGAGCAGCGTCGAGCCGCAGAACC
Source organism: Actinomycetota bacterium (assembly GCA_005779345.1). GTDB lineage: Bacteria > Actinomycetota > Acidimicrobiia > IMCC26256 > PALSA-610 > SXJQ01. The sequence continues at coordinate 4,607 of SXJQ01000115.1, read as the reverse complement.
CGTAGAGGAGCCACGTCGGCGCGCTCCGCCGGCCCGGCGCGAACGCGATCCACGACAGCGCGGTGAGGAGGAGGACGTCGCCGAAGGGGTACGCGGCCGCGACGAACTGCTCGGTGCCCGGCATCCCCTCGTAGGCGGCCGGCAGGACGAGCGTGTGCCAGGCCAGCATCGCGCCGGCGAGCGCGAGGGTCATGCCGTCGAGCACGGCGTCGCGGTTGTTGCGGGGTGAGCGCATCCGCAGCATGCGCCAGCTGGCCAGAACCATCACCGGATAGCCGGCGAGGTACGCGATATCCGCGACCGACACGGTCGGGGGCTCGGCGTTGCGAATCGTGAACCAGTCCCAGCAGAGGTCGCCGACGAGCCAGAGCGCGAGGGCGATGCCGAGGAGCGTCCAGGCGGTGCGAGCGCCGCGCGGACGACGCCGGGCCCCGACGAACACCCCCGTCACCGCGACGGCCGCGGCGAGATCGACGAGTCCGGCGCTGACGATCGCGTCGTCGACCGCGATCGCGGCGATACCGAGGACGACGCTCGCCCCGATGACCACCTGGCCGGATCGTCGCGCCATCCCGACATTTCGGCTAGACGCGAGGTCGCCTTGAGGGGTTCGGCGCCCGGCTGTGGAGCAGGTCTCAGACCTGGGCGGTCATCCCCATGTCGGTCTCGCCGCCGGTGCGGAGGTGGACGGCCCGCCCGGACCCGTCGAGTTCGAACACGACGCGCTGACCCTGGCGCAGATTGCGAAAGATCGAGCCCTCGAGGGCGTCGGCAGCAAGGACGTACTCGTGGCGGTCGGTGTCGGTGAGGACGACGCCCTCGCCGGTGACCGGATCGAAGATCTTGACGACGCCTTGCATCTCGGCCTCCGGGTCGCGCAGCGACTGCGTCAGGGCTTGGTGACCTTGCCGGCCTTGATGCACGACGTGCACACGTGCAGGCGCTGCGGGCTGCCGTCGACGATGGCGCGCACCTTCTGGACGTTGGGGTTCCAGCGGCGCTTCGTGCGCCGGTGGGAGTGCGACACCCTCATCCCGAACTGCGGCTTCTTGCCACACACCTCACACACCGCAGCCATGACCGAACCTCGTCGTGCTCATCCGGGATCCCGCGGTTTCGGGATTGCCGGTGGGGAAACCTCTGGTCGAAGATTCCGGGGCGGAACGCCCCTGGGAACCCGGACAAGGTACCAGCCGGATCCGTCTCGGCGGCCACCGGCCGGTCACTATCCTCCCGAACCATGGCGACGCTGACGCGGTTGGGGCCCTCGGAGCTGCGGCGGGCCGTCGAGTCGTTCCGCGACGCGCTGCGTGAGCACCAAGAGGAGCTCAACCGGCTCAACGTCTATCCGGTCCCCGACGGCGACACCGGCACCAACATGGCGCTCACGCTCGAATCGGTCTGCAAGGAACTGGCCACCGCCGAGGCGATGCCCGAGGTCTGCATCGCGATCAGCCGGGGCTCGCTGATGGGCGCCCGCGGCAACAGCGGCGTGATCACCAGTCAGATCCTGCGGGGCTTCGTCGAGGCGTGCGCCGGGCTCGACACGATCGGGCCCGACGAGGTCGTCGCCGCCTTCCGCCGGGCGGCCGACGCCGCGTACGAAGCCGTCTTGCGTCCGGTCGAGGGCACGATCCTCACCGTGGCGCGCGAGACGGCCGAGGCGATCGAATCCGCGGTCGCCGACGGTGCCGTCGACCTCGACGACATCCTCGAACGAGCGCGGGTCGCGGCCGACGCTTCGGTCGCCCGTACCCCTGAACTCTTGCCGGCGCTGCGCGACGCGGGTGTGGTCGACGCGGGAGGCCGCGGCTTCACGCTGCTGCTCGCGGCGTTGTTGCACGTCATCGACGGCCGGCCCCTACCGGAGCCGACTGTCGGTGGTACCCCGATCATCGTCGAACGCCATCTCGCAGGCGACGACATCGCGGGCTTGCGGTACGAGGTGATGTTCTTCCTCGACGCCGACGATGCGTCGATCGGCGCGTTTCGCGAGGCGTGGGGTGCCATCGGCGACTCGATCGTGGTGGTCGGTGGCGACGGCCTCTGGAACTGCCACGTGCACAGCAACGACATCGGGGCCGCGATCGAGGCGGGCATCCAGGCGGGACGACCCCACGAGATCCGCGTCACCGATCTGTTCGAGGAGGTCGCCGAGGAACGCGATTGGGTCCGAGCACACCACGACGATCCGGCGGTCGCGCTCCCGGAGGTGCGCACGGCAGTCGTCGCGGTCGCGGTCGGCGACGGTGTGCAGCGGTTGCTCACGAGTCTCGGCGTCCAGATGATCGTGGCCGGCGGGCAGTCGATGAACCCGTCGACGGCACAGATCCTCGAGGCCGTCGAAGCGTGCAACGCGGACGCGGTGATCGTGCTCCCGAACAACAAGAACATCGTCCCGGTGGCCCAGCAGGTCCCCGACCTGTCGTCGAAATCGGTCGAGGTGGTGCCGACGACGAGTGTGGTCGAAGCCCTCGCTGCACTCGTCGGCTACGACCCGGATTCGCCGCTCGGCGAGAACGTCGCGGCGCTGAGCGAGGCGAGCGCTCGGGTCCGGACGGGTGAGGTCACCCAGGCGGTCCGTGATTCCCAGGCCGAATGTGGTCCGATCCGCGAAGGCGACTGGATCGCGATCGAGCGCGGCGGCGGGATCGTCGCCGCGCTCGCGACGGCGGCCGAGGCGTGCGCGGCGCTGCTCGACCGACTGGTCGACGACGATGCCGAGATCGTGACGGTGGTCGTCGGCACGGAGGCTCGGGCGATCGACAACGCTCGGATCGAGGCACACCTGAAGTTGGCGCACCCCCACGTCGAGGCGGAGTTCCACGAAGGCGGCCAACCGCTGTATCCGTACCTCGTCGGCGTCGAGTAACCGCCTCGGTAGCGTGGGGGCGACATGGTCGGCTTGCCGCTCACGCTGCGCGAACTCGACGCGATCGACCTCGCGCGCCTGAAGGGCGTCGGTGCGGCGCTCGAAACCAAGCTCACCGATCTGGGGCTCACGAGCGTGTTGCGCGTCCTCGAGCACTACCCGCGTCGCTACGTCGACCGCACGAGGCGCGCCGACATCGCCGACCTCGAGGTCGGCGAGGAAGCGACCATCTTCGGCGAGGTTCGGCGCGTCAGCAGTCGACGGACCCGCAACGGTCGCGCGCTCGTCGAGGTCAGTGTGCACGACGGCAGCGCGTACCTCGCGGTGACGTTCTTCAACCAGGCGTGGCGCGAACGGCAGTTGTCGATCGGGACGGAGGCCGCCTTCTTCGGCAAGCTCGACGTCTTCCAAGGCAAGCGCCGGATGACGAACCCCGTCGTCGACGTGATCGGGCGGGCGGGCGAGGGCGACGACAAGACGGGCGTCGTCGTGCCGATCTACCCGCAGTCCGGCAAGGCCGAGATCTACACGTGGCAGCTCCGCCGCGTCGTCGCGGAGGTCTTGCGGCGGTGCCAGGAGCGCGGGATCGCCGACGCGGTACCGGAGTGGGTGCGCGACGAATACGACCTGGTGAACCGCCACGACGCCTACCGCATGGTGCACCAACCCGAGACCGTCGCCGAGCAACTCGCGGCGCGCAAGCGCCTCGTGTTCGACGAGTTCTTGCGGATGCAACTCGGCCTCGTCGCCCGCAAGCGCGCGTTCGAGGCAGACCAGCAGGGCATCGAGCACGACACGTCGCGAAGCCTCGTCGATGCGTTTCACGAACGGCTTCCCTTCGGCCTCACGGGCGACCAGGAGCGCGCGATCGACGAGATCGTGGCCGACATGGGCCGAGCCGCACCGATGCACCGCCTCCTCCAAGGCGATGTGGGCTCGGGGAAGACGGTCGTGGCGTTGAGCGCCCTGCTCGTCGCGGTGCAGGGCGGTCACCAAGGTGCGCTGCTCGCGCCGACCGAAGTCCTCGCGGAGCAGCATCACCTCTCGTCGACACGGATGCTCGACGGCCTCACGATCGCGAGTGAAGGCGGCTCGTTGTTCGCGGAGCGACCGGTGCGCGTCGAACTGCTCACGAACCGCACGACGGCCGGCGAACGCAAGCGGATCAACGCAGGTCTCGCGAACGGCGAGATCGACCTCGTCGTCGGCACCCCCGCGCTGTTGTACGAGTCGGTGTCGATCCCGCGCCTCGGCGCGGTCGTGATCGACGAACAACACCGTTTCGGTGTCGAACAGCGCAACGTGTTGAAGGACAAGGGAGCCCAGGGCACGATCCCCGACGTGCTCGTGATGACGGCCACCCCGATTCCGCGCACGGCGGGGATGTTGATCTACGGCGACCTCGACAAGAGCGAGCTGCGTGAGCTGCCTCCAGGTCGGACACCCATCACGACCGAGGTGATCGGCGAGAATCCGCTCGATCGCGAGCGCGCGTACGCGACCTTGCGCGCCGAGGTCGCCCTCGGTCACCAGGCCTACGTCGTGTGCCCGCTCGTCGAGGGTTCCGACAAGGTGCAGGCCAAGGCGGTCACCGAGGAGTACGAGCGCCTCCAGCACGAGGAGCTCGCGGGCCTGCGACTCGGACTCCTGCACGGCCAGTTGCCATCGTCCGACAAGGAAGGCGTGATGGCGCGGTTTCGCGAAGGCGAACTCGACGTGCTCGTCGCGACGACGG
>SXJQ01000114.1 GCA_005779345.1 Actinomycetota bacterium | reverse complement strand
GCGGCGCGCAGCCGGGCCGCGGTGGTCTCGTCGAGCGCCGCCTCGAGCGCCGCGGCGATCGCGGCGGGATCGCCGGGGTGCGCCGTGAGCGCGGCGCCGCTCGCGACCTCATCGAGCGCGGAACCGGTCGAGGTGACCACGGGCGCGCCGCACGCGAGCGCTTCGAGGACCGGGAGACCGAACCCTTCTTCGAACGACGGGTACGCGACCACCGCCGCGCGACGCAGGTACGCCGGGACGAGGTCGTCGGGGAGATGACCCGGCCGCAGGATGCGTGTCGCGACGCCACTGCGCTCGATCGCGAGGCGCAGCGCCTCGGTGCCCCATCCGTTGCCGCCCGCGAGCACGAGCCGCAACTCGGGGTGTCGGGCGGCGAGCATCGCGAACGCCGCGACGAGACCGGGCGCGTTCTTGCGCGGCTGGATCGTCGACAAGAAGGCGACGTACGGAGGTCGGATCCCGTGACGCGCGAGCCGGGCGAGATCGTCGCCGCGGTCGCCGAGCACCTGGAATCGGGCGTGATCGACACCGTGGGGGATCACGACCCGGGTTCCCGTGGGCATCGCGATCTCGTCGAGTCGGTCGGCCGTGAAGCGGCTGACACACACGACGACGTTCGCCCGCCCCGCGCTCGCGACGATCATGCGCCGGAAGTACGCGACCTTGGCTCGCTCGTGCCATTCGGGGTGATCGAAGAAGGTGAGGTCGTGCACGGTCACGACGCTCGGCGCGTTCAGGTGCAGCGGCATCGAGTAGTGCGGACCGTGCCAGACGTCGGCACGCGCGCGACGCGCGAGCGCGGGTGCTCCGACCTGCTCCCAGGCGAGCCGGAGCGGGCGCCGGGTCGGGACCTCGGCGAGCACCTCGGCGCCGGGAGCGCTTGCCACCCACCGGTCCGCATCGCCGCGGCGAACGGCGAGGACGAGGTCGACATCGGGTCGCGTCGCGAGGCCGGCCGCCAGCGCGACGCAGTAGACCCCCGCGCCGACGGGGTGCTCGGGGACCGACGAGACATCGAGCAACACGCGCACGATGGCGCACGCTACCGACCGGCCAGCTCCCGGTAGATCTCCGCGTGCTCGGCGGCCGTGTGACTCCAACCCATCGCCGCGACCCGTTGCGGGCCGCGGGCCGCGAGCCGGGCGCGGAGGCCGGGATCGTCGAGCACCTCCTCGATCGCCGCGGCGGTGGCGACGGCGTCGCCGGGGGCGACGAGGAGTCCGGCATCGCCGACCACCTCCTCGAGCGCGCCGCCGCTGGTGGTGACGACGGGACAGCCTCGGGCCATCGCCTCGGCCGCGGGCAGTCCGAAACCCTCGTAGACCGAGGTGATGCAGCAGAGCTGCGCGCGGCGATACAACGCGTCGACCTGGGTCCAGGGGAGGCGTCCGAGGCGCAGCACTCCGGGCGCGTCGAGCCGACCGACATCGCCCCATCCGTTGGGGCCGACGATCACGAGCGACAGGTCCGGATGTCGTTCGCGGACGGCTCGGAACGCCTCGACGAGCACCGTCAGCCGCTTGCGGGGTTCCACGGTGCCGACCGTGACGAGGTAGCGGCCGCTCACGCCGGTGGCGCCGACGCGGGCCGCGACGAGCGTGTCGGCGACTCGCGGTGCGGGATCGCAACCGAGCCGGGCGACGCGGACCCGATCGGGATCGAAGCCCTCGTGGATCAGCTCGGCGCGGGTGAACTCCGACGGCGCGAGCACGAGGTGCGCGTCGCGACGCGCGAGGTGGAGTCCGCGAGTATGGAACGCGATGCCGCGACGCGTCGTGGACTGCGGATGACGCAAGAACGCGACGTCGTGCACGGTGACGACGAGCGGCCGTCCGTCGAGCGGCGGGATCGCGAGGCTCGGCGCGTGTACGACGTCGGCGGGGACGCGCAGGCGCGGCCGGCGGAGTCGATGCCACGCCTCGTACCGCAAACTCGCGCGTGGCCGACCGAGGTCGTGCCACGCGACGGGCGTGTGGAGGTGGTCGAGGAGTTCGGGTCGCGCACCCGCGGCGAACGGCTCGGTCGCGATGCCGTGCTCTGGCAGTTCGCGCAGCAGGGCTTCGACGTAGCGACCGATGCCCCCGGGAACCGGTTGCAGCAGTTGGCCGGCATGGATCGCGACGCGGACGTCTGCGGGCGCCGCCTCCGGGGGCGTCATCCGGCGAGCCGGCGGTAGACGGTGAGCAACTGCGCCGCGGTGTTCGCCCACGAGAAGCGCGCGACGCGATCGTGTCCGAGCGAGATCAGCTCCGAGCGCAGTGCGTCGTCGTCGTGGATCCGTTGGATGGCAGCGGCGAGGGCGTCTTCGTCGGTTGCGTCGACGAGCAAGGCTGCGTCGCCCGCGACTTCGGGGATCGAACCGGCGCGCGCCGCGATCACCGGCGCGCTCGCGGCCATCGCCTCGAGCACCGGGAAGCCGAATCCCTCCGAGATCGAGGGGTACGCGAGCGCGACGGCGTGCGACAACAACGAGGCCTTCGTCGCCTCGGTGACCGGGCCGGTCCGGATCACGCGGCGCGCGGCGGTGGCGGGGAGCGCGTCGATCGCGCGTTCGACCGCGGCCGTCGCGGCGCCGTCGGGTCCGGCGATGACGAGTCGGAGGTCGGCGAGCGTCGCGGCGACCCGGCCGAACGCCGACACGAGGTGGGGGAGGTTCTTGCGCGGTTCGAGCGTGCCGAGCGACAGCACGTACGGCCCCCCGCTGACGAGTTCGTGGGTCGCGGCTTCGAGGGGGTCGGGTTCGACGAGGGCCGGAACTCCCCACGGGACGACGTGGATGCGACCGTCGGCCGCGAGGTCCGCTCCGAAGATCTCGGCGACCTCGTCGGCGACGAACCGAGAGGGCGCGTGGATCGTCGCGCCACGCGAGACTGCTCGTCGCACGATCGGCACGAGCGCTCGCACCTCGGGCGTGCACAGTTCGGGATAGCGGACGAACGCGCAGTCGTGCACGGTGACGAGCGTGGGAAGCGCGCTCGGTGGTGCGAGGTAGTTCGTCGCGTGCAGCACGCGCGCGGGGCCGAGCCAGCGGTCGATCGTCGGACGTTCGAGGTGCGACCACGCGGCGAGCGCGAGCCGCGCGGGGATCGGCGGGAACACCGTGCCGGGCGGGAGCGCGTCGCGATGCGAACGGGCCCGGAGCGACAGCGCATAGGGGACGATCCGAACCTCGGCGGCGCCTCCGTCGGTCGCGAGCGACCCGATCGCTGCGAGCGTCGAGGCGATCGAGTTGGGGATGCCCGTCGGGGGGCCGACCAGCGGCGTCACATCCAACGCGACGGCGAGGGCGGGCACGACGATGTTCGTAGCACACGACGCGGCACCGGTAGCGTTGGGCGCATGTCGGTCCCGGTCGTGGTGAGCGCGCGACCATCCGTGGGGGCGCGGCTGCGTCGGGTGTGGGTCTACCGAGAGCTGCTGGCCGGGATGGTCCGCAAGGAGCTCAAGGTCAAGTACAAGGACTCGGTCCTCGGTTTCGCCTGGTCGCTCCTCAACCCTGCGTTGTATCTGCTCGTCTTCTGGTTCGTGTTCCAGTTCGTGCTCGAGAACAACGTCCCCGACTTTCCGATCTACCTGTTGTCGGGCCTCCTCGTGTGGAACCTGTTCGCGGGAGCGCTCGGTGGCGCGACCGCTTCGGTCGTGAGCAACGCCGGTCTCGTCAAGAAGGTCGCGTTCCCGCGCGAGATCCTTCCGCTCGCTTCGATCGGTGCCGCGGTCGTCCACTTCTTCTTGCAGGTCATCGTGCTCCTGCTCGCGCTCGCCGGGTTCCGGCACGGGATCGACTGGGCGTACGTGCCGCTCGTTCCGATCGCGCTGATGGTCCTGGTGATGCTCGCGGTGGCGCTCGGGATCCTGCTGTCGGCGGTCAACGTCTATCTGCGCGACATCCAGCACATCGTCGAGCTGTTGTTGCTCGCGTGGTTCTGGTTCACGCCCATCGTCTGGCAGTTCGGACAGCTCGCGGAGCCGGGCTCCGACCGAGAGCAACTCGCGTTGCTCAACCCGATCACGTCGATCGTCCTCACGTTCCAGCGTGCGCTCTACGCCGAGTTGGATGGTCCGACCGGCCCGATCCTCCCCGACTGGACCGTCGGCCATCATCTCGCGTTGCTCGGCGCGGTCGCGCTGTTCGCCGTCGTGCTGTTCGCGGTGGGCGAAGCGGTGTTCGGTCGGCTCGAGGGCAGCTTCGCCGAGGAGCTCTGATCGCGGCGATGGGGTACGCGATCGAGATCGGCGATGTCTCCAAGCGATTCCGATTGCGCCACGACAAGTCGCTGAAGGAGCGGGTCCTCGGCGCCGGACGCAATCGCGACGAGGTGTTCTGGGCGTTGCGCGACATCGATCTACGCATCGACCAGGGGAGCACCGTCGGGTTGCTCGGTCACAACGGCAGCGGCAAGAGCACGCTGCTCAAGTGCATCGCGGGGATCCTGCGTCCCAACCAGGGCACGATCACCACCACCGGTCGGGTCGCAGCGCTCCTCGAACTCGGCGCGGGGTTCCAACCCGATCTCACCGGCCGCGAGAACGTCTTCCTCAACGGTGCGATCCTCGGGCTGTCGAAGAAGGAGATCGCCCGTCATTTCGACGACATCGTCGCGTTCAGCGAGCTCGAGCAGTTCATCGATTCGCCGGTGAAGCACTACTCGTCGGGCATGTTCGTTCGCCTCGGGTTCGCGGTCGCGGTGAACCTCGACCCCGACATCCTGCTCGTCGACGAAGTGCTCGCAGTCGGCGACGAGGCATTCCAGCGTCGCTGCATGGATCGCGTCCGGCAGTTCCAGCGAGAAGGACGCACCATCGTGTTCGTCACGCACGCGGTCGGGCAGGTGCAAGAAATCTGCAACCGCGCGGTCGTGCTCGATCACGGCGGGGTCGTCGCCGACGGCGACCCCGCCGAGTCGATCCGCACGTTCCGTGAGCGCCTCTACGCGGGCGGTTCGCTCGTCGTCGAAACCGAGTCGGCGCGCGGCGCGGGTCGTCGTACCGGCGCGGTCCGAAGCGCGCGCGAAACCCCTCCGTCGGAGATGGAATTGCGCGCGAGCGGCGACGTGCGAATCGTGGGCGTCGAGTTCGAGTACCCGGAGCACGATCGTCGCGGCCATCTGCTCCCGCACGAGCCGTTCGCGGCGCGGGTGCGCTATCACTCCGACCGCCGAGTCGACGACGTGATGGTCGGGATCGGAATCCACGATGCCACCGGCAAGCTCGTGTTCGGGAGCAACACGAAGTTCCTCGGGGTCGCCGTGCCCGCGATCGATGGCGACGCCGAGGTCGTGTTCCGGTTCGAGTCGCTCCCGCTCCTCGGCGGCGATTACCGCGTCTCGTTCGCGGTGCAGAACTACGACGAGAGCATCACGTACGACTGGAGCGAGCAACGCCACCAGATCGCAGTGCTACCGACCGATCGATCGCACGGCATCGTCGCCCTGCGAATGCAGGTGGAGGCCTGAATGCCCGACGCGAATGCGCCCGAGGCCACCGGTGAGCCGGATGGCGCGCTCGACCTGGCGGCGGTCGTCGCCGAGATCGAGGCCGAGGCGCGCGCCCGCCGTCGATCCGGCCGGTACCCACCGGCGTTCGAGCGTGAGCTCGGCGAGCTGTTCGCTCGCTTCGCGCCACCCGAAGCCTCGGGCGACCTCGGCGCGTTGATCGATGCGGCCGAGGAGCACGGGCTGATCGAACCGTTCATCCCGGTGGAGTCGCAGAAACCGGCTGGGCGAATCGTCAAGCAGGGCTTCGCCCGCGCCCTTGGCTGGTATCACACCTGGCTCACCCAGGAGATCTCCCAGTTCGCCGGATCGTCGGTCCGGGCGCTGCGCGTCGTCGCCGATCGCCTGGCCGCGATCGAAAGACGGCTGGGCGACGCCGACGCGCGCGATCTCGAGCTGGCGGGCCTTGCTCCGGTCGCGCCGGCGCCTGCGATCATCGAGTTGGTGCGCCGCCGTCTGGCCGGCGTGACCGGTCGCGTCGTCGTCGCTCGCGCCGGTCGGGGGCAACTCGTCGTGGCGCTCCGCGCCGACGGTGTCGATGTGTACGGCACCGAGCCCGATGCCGCGACCCGCGATGCGGCCGACGACGAGTTCGGCATCTCCCTGCTCCCCGACGAGCCGTACGCGCACCTCGGCTCGGTGGGCCGCGGCGCGTTGGCCGCCGCGGTCCTCCTCGGTTCCGATGTCGATGCCGCGCCCGCGGGGTCCCGAATCGCGTTGCTCCGTCGGGCGATCACCCGGATCCGCGACGAGGGCGTGCTGCTCGTCGTCGCAACCGAACGCGACGCGTACCCCGAACGCGAACCGATCGCCGCCGACCTCGCGGCCGCCCCGCCTTTCGGCGCGCCGACCTGGGAGCATCTCCTGGTCGCCGCAGGGCTCGACGACATCACGGTCGAGGCCGGTGAGCGACAGCTCCTGATCACGGCGCGCCGTCGCGGCTGATGGTCGCCGTCCACCAGTTCCTTTCCTCGCTCGCGCCTCGCGACGCCCAGTCGCAGCACCACCTCCAGATCCGCGACGCGCTGCGGGGAGCCGGGTACGCGAGCGACATCTTCGTCGGTGAGGCGAAGGGTTCGTTGCGATCGCACGCGCGCCCGTTCCGCTCGTTCGAGGGCGCCCCCGACACCTGGCTCCTCTACGGCCATGCGATCGGTTCACCGGTCGCCGAGTTCGTGACCGCCCGACCCGAACCACTCATCGTCGACTACCACAACGTCACGCCGTCGGGATTCTTCGCGGCATGGGAGCCGCACGCCGCGATTCGCATGGCCGCAGGTCGTCGCCAACTCCGTGCACTCGCAGCGCGCTGTCGGCTCGGGCTCGCCGACAGCGCGTACAACGAGCGCGAACTCGTCGAGCTCGGTGCCCGTCGTACCGCGGTCGTCCCGATCATGGTCGATTCGGAGAACTTCGCGGCGGTCGCCGATCCTGCGCTGCTCGCTCGCCTGTGCGCGGACCGCGCTTCCGGCATCGTGCACCTGTTGTTCGTCGGACGCCTCGCCCCGAACAAGTGCCAGCACGATCTCGTTGCCACGGTCGCCGCGCTCCGGACCGGACACGGCATCGACGCCCGGCTGCACCTCGTCGGCGGATCGTCGTCGGATCGGTACGCACGCGCCCTGCGGTCATACGCGCGAGCGGCTGGGGTGGAGCCGTTCATCGAGTTCGTCGGGAGCGCGCCACCCGCGATCCTGTCGGCCTATTACGAAGGTGCGAGCTGCTTCGTGTGTCTGTCGGAGCACGAGGGCTTCTGTGTCCCGCTGCTCGAGTCGTGGTACCACGGGCTCCCGATCGTCGCGTTCGCGAGCACCGCGGTGACCGAGACGCTCGACGATGCCGGCATCGTGTTGACGCGGAAATCGCCGGCGACCGTGGCGGCCGCGATCGCTCGTGTCGCGCTCGACGACGCGCCGTTGCGCTCGCGCATCGTGTCGCGTGGCGCTGCGCGCCTCGAGGAGTTCTCCCTGCCGCGCACGCGGGCCAAGCTGCTCGCCGAGATCGCCTCGGTCGTCGCCGCATGACTCCGGCCGTGCACCAGTTCGTGCCGCGGCTCGAACCCGGCGCCGTCGGCGTTCACGTGCTCCAGGGCCAGGCGGCACTGCGCGCCGCGGGATACGAGTCCGAGGTGTTCGCGAGCGAGGTCGACGCTGCCTTCGTGGCCGCGGCCCGAGCGCGCGAGACGGATGTGGTCCTCGACTTCGAGGAGTACGCGCGGCGAGCGCGGCCCGACGACGTGCTCGTGTACCACCTCGCGATCGGCGCGGTGCTCGCCGACCGTCTCGCGGCTCGTTCGGAGACCCTCGTCGTCGATCACCACAACCTCACGCCTGCGGAGTTGCTCGAACCGTGGGACCCGGGCGTCGGCAGCGCCGTTGCCTGGGGGCGCCGCCAGCTCGGCGCGCTCGCATCGCGTTGCCGGCTCGGTCTCGCCGACAGCCGCTTCAACGAAGACGAACTCCTCGCGGCCGGATACCGGGCGACAGCGACGGTTCCGGTCATGCTCGACCCGACCGTCGTGGAGCCCGACCCCGACACGGTTGCGCGCCTCGGCGCCGGCAAGGCGGGGACCGACTGGCTCTTCGTCGGGCGGTTGGCCCCGAACAAGGCCCAACACGACCTCCTCGCTGCGTTCGCGATGTACGTGCGCGCCCACGACCCGACCGCTCGATTGTGGCTCGTCGGCGGCTCCGCATCGGATCGGTACACGGCTGCGCTCCGGGGCCTGGTCGAGACACTCGGGCTCGTCGATCGGGTGGAGTTCGTCGGCGCCTCACCCGCGGCGCTCGCGGCGTACTACGACCAGGCCGACGTGTTCGTCTGCCTGTCGGACCACGAGGGATTCTGCGTTCCGCTGCTCGAGGCGTGGTCGCACGCCGTTCCGGTCGTTGCCTTCGCCGCCGGCGCAGTTCCCGAGACCCTCGGCGATGCCGGGCTCGTGCTGCACGACAAGTCGCCCGCGGTCGTCGCCGCGTCGGTGCAGCGCGTCGTAGCTGACGCGGGGCTGCGGTCGACGCTCGTCGCGCACGGCACGCGCCGACTCCGCGGTGCGTTCGATCCCGCACAGGTCCGGCAGCGGTTCGTCGCCGCGCTCGAAAGCACGATGTGAAGCTCGCGATCGTCACGCCGCGCTACGGGCGCGAGGTCGGCGGCGGTGCCGAGACCGCCGCCCGACTGCTCGCCGAGCAACTCGTCGCGCGGCGCGGCTGGAACATCGAGGTCCTCACGACGACGGCGATCGATACCGCATGGAACGACGGGTTCGCTCCGGGGAGCGAGGAGCACGGCGGCGTCGTGGTCCGGCGTTTCGCGGTCGAGCGGCGCCGCGCCCGGGACTTCGACGAGCGCTCGGCGCGCCTGTTGCCTGCGCCGCTCCGGGCGAGCGCGGCCGACGAGCGCTCCTGGCTCGAGGCGCAGGGGCCCGTCAGCGCGGGCCTCATCGAGGCAATCGCGACGGCCGACGCCGATGCCGTCGCGCTGCACCCGTACCTGTACCACCCGACGGTCATCGGCGCTGCGGTCGCGCGCGTGCCGACGGTGTTGCACGCCGCGGCTCACGACGAGTTGCCGCTCGCGCTCGCGACGTATCGCGAACTGTTCGCTCGGGTCGACGGCCTGTCGTTCTGGAGCCATGCGGAACGGCGGCTCGTGGGCGAACGCTTTGCCGTGGGCTCCACGCCCCAGGCCGTCGTCGGACTCGGCGTCGACGCGGGCGACGGTGATCCCGGTGCAGCCCGCGCGGCATTCGGGCTGGGCGCCGCGCCCTACGTGCTCTGCCTCGGTCGGGTCGACGACGGCAAGGGTGCCGCGCTGCTCGCTCGTCTGTGGCGCGAGTACGTCGCGCGACACGACGACGAGCTGCACCTCGTGTTCGCTGGTCCGGTCGTACATCGCCCCGACGCGACACCGCGGATGATCGTGACCGGGGAGGTCGACGACGCGACGAAGTGGGGCTTGTTGCGGGGCGCTGCGACCCTCGTGTCGCCGAGCGCGTTCGAGAGTTTCGGGATCGTCGTCATGGAGGCGTGGTCGGTCGGCGTGCCCGTTCTGGTGAACGCTCGCTGTGCGGTCACGGTCGACCACACGCGCGAGGCCGCTGGCGGGCTCGTGTTCGGCGACTTCGCCGGGTTCGAGGTCGCCGTCGAACGCCTGACCGCCACCGACGGCCTGGGCGGCCAACTCGGTGCCCGGGGTCGTGTGCACGTCGCGCGGGAGTACGGCTGGGACGCCGTGGTCGACCGCTACGAGCGCCTCGTCACCGAGGTCCGCCACCATGCCGGCGAACGACGGTTACAGGCCACACCTCCGATCGGTCGATAGGAATCCCGGGGTTCCTGTGCGTCGAGTGTTCGCCACCATCGCTCTGCTCGCGACCGTTTCGACGGTTGCCGCGCTGCCGCGCGCCGCGCGATCCGAGGCCGCGGCGTACGCCGACACGATTCCGCATCGGTGGGAGCTGCAGTACGGCGGCTGGGACCGGTCGTCGTCGCCGAAATTGGCCGACCTCGACCGCGACGGCCGGCTCGACATCGTGTTCGGGGCGCAGGACGGCGTCGTGCGTGCGGTCGACGCCGACGGGCGCGCGCTGGCGGGGTGGCCGCGCGCCGCGGTCGTCGAGGGGGGAGCGACCGCGGTCGACTCCAGTCCGGCGATCGGCGACCTCGATCACGACGGATCGCTCGAGATCGCGGTGGGGGTCGGTTCGACATGGGTCTCGAACCAGCACGGGGGCCTGGTCGTGTTCGCTGCGAACGGGGCGACCCGGTGCCGCTATCGAACGCGCGACATCCACAACATCTGGGTGGAGACCGGAGTCCCCGACGGCTACGCCGACGGGGTCTACTCGTCGCCCGCGATCGGCGATGTCGACGGCGACGGCTTCGACGACATCGTCTTCGGCGGGTTCGATCTCCGAGTGCACGCGGTCGACCGGAACTGCCGTTCGTTGCCCGGCTTCCCGTACTACGCGAACGACACCGTCTGGTCGTCGCCCGCGCTCTACGACGTCGACCGCGATGGTCGCCAGGAGATCTTCATCGGCGCGGACTGGTTCGCACAGGGCCCGGGCGATCCGCTGTCGGGTGGTCGGTTCCGTCGCCTCGACTGGTCGGGCGGCGGTGTCGGCGTCACGTGGACGCGCGCGGCGAACGACGTGTACACGTCATCGCCCGCGCTCGGCGACGTCGACGGCGACGGTCGGCTCGAGGCGGTCGTGGGCGGCGGCGACTTCTTCCATCGGAGCGACGGTCTCCGTGTCCACGCCTATCACCTCGACGACGGCTCCACCGTCGGGGGCTGGCCCCAGGCGACCTCGGGCGTGACGACGAGTTCCCCCGCGCTCGGAGACCTCACCGGCGACGGGCGACCGGAGGTCGTCGTCGGTTCCCGCGACGGGCAGGTCCATGCGTACCGCGGCAACGGCGCCGCGCTCTGGCATCGCAAGCCCGTGAGCGGGGGAAACCTCACCGCGTCGCCCCTCGTCGCGGACCTCGACGGCGACGGCGACCAGGACGTGGGCGTCGGCAACAGCTTCGCGTTCTGGCTGCTCCGAGGTTCCGACGGCGCGTCACTCGGCTCCGTGAACCAGGTCATCAGCTTCGAGAGCAGCGGCGCCGTCGGGGATTTCGGTGCCGCGGGTCGTCAACTCGTGACCATCGGTTTCGACACGCCGAACCGACGCACGCGCGTGCGCTCGACACCGCTGCCCGACACGAACGCAACCGACGCCTGGCCGATGTTCGGCCGCAACGCCCGCAATCTCCGCGCGGTGTCGTCGGACCGTCCCGCGCGGCCGCAGTGTCATGCCGTCGCGAGCCGCCGGAGTTCCCTGGCGCGGGGTTCGAGCGCGTTCGCGAGCGGACCTGCGCTCGATGTCGACGGTGTGTACGCGCACGTCGTCGCGGTCAACGTCGACGGCGACGGGCGTTGCGACCTCGCGTGGTACGCGCCCGGCGCGACGCCGGACCTGTTGCTCCGCGGTACCGCGGGCGCGCCGACCCCGGTCGGCGGATACGCGGTGAACGGGAGTTACGACGCGGTGGTCGCGGGCGACTTCGACGGCGACGGCTACGGCGACCTCCTCTACTACGGGCGGGGTACGAAGGGCGACGTGCTCCGGCGGGGCAGCCGTTCCGGCACGTTCGTGAGCGGCCCGGCGATCGCGATCAACGGGAGTTACGACGCGGTCGTCCCCGGTGACTTCGACGGCGACGGGTACGGCGACGTGTTCCTCTACGGGCGGGGCACGAAGGGCGACGTGGTCCGGCTCGGCGGGCGCGGCGCGTCGTTCGTCAGCGCGTCGCCGTTCGCCGTCAACGGCAGTTACGACGCGATCGTCCCCGGCGATTTCAACGGCGACCGTGTGACCGATCTCTTCTTCTACGGCCGCGGGACCAAGGGTGACGTGCTGCGACTCGGCACGGCGTTCGCGGTGTTCGCGAACGGACCGTCGGTGAGGGTCGACGGGAGCTACGCGCACGTCGTCGCGGGCGACTTCGACGGCGACGGACCGGACGACCTCGTGTACTACGGCGCGGGACCTGCCGGCGACGTGTTGCGACGCGGCAGCCGAACCGGAGCGTTCGTGAGTGGCCCGGCGATCGATTTCGACGAGAACCTCGCCGCGCTCGTCGCGGGCGACCTCGACGGCGACCTGCGCACCGACCTCGTCGGCTACGGCCTCGGGACCGACCCCGACCGGGTGTGGCTCGGCCGCTGAATCAGCACGGCCATTGGATCAGCCGGCTGTTGGATTGGTCGGCACGATCGAGCCGTCGCGACGGACCCGGAAGGCGTGGTCGGCGGCACCGAGCATCGCGTCGTCGCCCGCGCTGTCGCCGTAGGCCCACAGTTCGTACGGCTCCGTGGTCGGGTCGCCGAACGCGTCGCGGATCCGCGCGAGTTTCGCGGCGCCGCGGCAGTTGCCGCCGAGCATCGCACCGGTGAGACGACCGTCGCGGACCTCGAGCCGGGTACACAGCACACGATCGATGCCGAGCACCGACCCGACGACGTCGAGGTAGGCGTCGATCGATGCCGACACGATCACGACCTCGTGCCCGTCGCGGCGATGCCCCTCGAGGCGTTCGATCATTTCGGGCCGGAGCCCGGAGGCGACGATGCGCTCGGCGTGGCGGCGACCGTGGTCCCACGCGTCGCCCGCCGAGCGGCCGCCGAGGACCCGGGCGAACAGCCGCGCCTTGGCCGCGTCGCGATCCCCACGTCCGAGGGCTGCGGCGGCGAGGCGCGGGAGGTCGCGGACCGCCGCGGCCGCGAGTGCGGGCACGCCGACGAAGTCACGCAAGAACGGATACAGCGTGTCGCGCCGCGTCAGGGTCCCGTCGAAGTCGAACGCCGCGATCGTGCGCACGCCCGTGGCCGTCAGATCGGCAGTCGGCGGAAGATCGGCCGCGGTACGTGACGCAACACCGACATCACGTAGCGCATCGCGCCCGGCGACCACACGAGGTCGGCGCCCTTGGCGAGGCCCGCGAGCGTGTCGGCGGCGACGCGGTCGGGTGTGACCGCGAGCGGCGCCGACGGGAGGCCCTCGGTCATCTTGGTGTGCACGAACCCGGGTCGCACCACGAGCACCCTCGCGCCGGAGCCGCGCAACGCCTCGCCGAGACCGAGGTAGAACGCGTCGACGCCCGCCTTCGCGGAGCCGTAGACGAAGTTCGCGCGTCGGACACGTTCGCCGGCGACCGACGACAGCAACACGATCGTGCCGTGCCCTTGGGCCCGGAGCCGTTCGGCGGCGAGCACGCCGACCGACGCGGCCCCCGTGAAGTTGGCGGTGAGCACGTCAACGGCCGCGGCGGCGTCGCGCTCGTCGCGATCCTGATCGCCGAGGACACCGAATGCGACGATCACGAGGTCGACGTCGCCCGCCGCGAACGCGGAGTCGGCGAACGCGGACTCGATGAATTCGGCGTGGGTCGCGACGGCGGTCGCGTCGAAGGTCATGATGTCGACGTCG
The DNA here is from genome assembly GCA_005779345.1 of Actinomycetota bacterium. Classification (GTDB taxonomy): domain Bacteria; phylum Actinomycetota; class Acidimicrobiia; order IMCC26256; family PALSA-610; genus SXJQ01. The sequence goes on along the minus strand of SXJQ01000114.1, from coordinate 14,638 downwards.
GCGCCGGCCGCGCGCAGTTCGGCTGCGCCCGCTTCCATTGCCTCGGGATGCCGTCCGGCGAGCACGACGCGTCGCGTTCGCCGCGCGACCAACTCGCGCACGATCGCCATGGCGATGTCGGAGCCGCCACCGAGCACGAGCACCGACTGCACGGATCCCAGACCATCTCTCATCGGGCAACTTTCATCGGGCAACTTTCATCGAGTGTCGTGCATCGGGTTCGGCGACCCCTGGCATCCGCGCAGGCCGAGCCGGCGGTCGAGGTCGGACTGCATCGTGCCCCGGGGATCGAGGCGCGTCGCGACCTCGCGGAACCGGCCCAGGTCGGGGTACATGGCGGGGAGGTGAGCGGGGTCCACCCGGGAGTCCTTGGCGAGATAGACACGCCCGCCGGCCTCGACCACGAGTCGGTCGAGACCGTCGAGCAACCCCGCGAGGCTCGCACCGCCGGCGGGAACGTCGACCGCGAGGGTCCAGCCCGGCATCGGGAACGACAGCATCCCCTCGTTGCGCGACTCGAACCGTTTCAGAACCGCGAGGAACGACGCTGTGCCCGCGCCCGAGAGGGCTTCGAGCGCAGCGCGCACGACGTGTTCGGCACCATCGGGAACGACGAACTGGTACTGGAGGAACCCGCGGCTGCCGTAGATCCGATTCCAACCGAGCACCATGTCGAGCGGGTGGAAGAACGACACGATCGAGTGGATCGCGTCGTGTGACTGCTGCGGCGCCTTGCGGAACCAGAGCTCGTTGAACGCGCGCATCGACAACCGATTCACGAGCCCGTTCGGGAGCCACGGCGGAGCCGAGATGCTGACGCGGGGCGCGTAGTCGCGCGCTCGATCGCGATGCTTGCTGTCGAGCGCGTCGAGCGTGGCGTGGTTGCCGCGCTCGAGCACCGAACGCCCGAGCGAACCGCCGGTGGCGAGGCAGTCGATCCACGCGACGGAGTAGCGATAGCGATCGTCGGAGTCCGACATGCGCGCCATGCAGGCGTCGACGTCGGCGCAGCGTTCGGTATCGACCGACATCCAGGCGGTCTCGACGGGGTGGAGGCGCAGGGTCGCGTCGGTCACGACTCCCGTGAGTCCCATGCCGCCGGTCGTGGCCCAGTAGGCATCGGGGTCGGGGCCGTCGGGTGCGATCTCGATGGTGCCCGCGCCGGGCGCGACGAGGTGCGCGCGCTCGACGAAGTCGCCGAAGCTGCCACCGCGGAACTTGCCGTGGATGTCGGAAGCGATCGCGCCACCGACCGTGACGAACCGGGTCCCGGGGATCACCGTCGGGAACCAGCCGAGGGGAATCAGCACCTGCATCAGGGTCGCGAGGCTCACACCCGCGTCGCAGGTGACCGTGCCCGCCTCGAGGTCGATCGCGTGGATGCCGTCGAGCGCGGTGCCGTCGATGACGACGCCACCGGCGTTCTGCGCGGCGTCGCCGTAACTGCGACCGAGCCCGCGGGCGATGACACCGCGCGCGCCCAACTCGGCGAGATGTTCGGCGACGGCAGTTGCCGACGGCGGAGCCCAGAGCTGCGCGCGACTCGGCGCGGTCCCGCACCATCCGCTCAGCAGCGCGTCGCGGGTCGTGCCCGGCAGCGCCGGCGCCGTCTCCTCAGCCACCGTGCACCCCGAACGCGAACAGCGCGATCCACGTGAGGCCGATCAACTGGAGGACACGATCCGACAGCACGATCTCCTCGGGCGCACCGCCGGCACCCTGCTCGAGGAGCAGCGCGTAGCGGAGCAGACCGAGCACGAACGGCACGATCGAGAGTTGGAACAGCACCTCGTTGCCGGTGCGCGCCGAGACCTCGAACGCCCAGAGCACGTAGCCGAAGATCGCGATGCTCGTGGCGACCCCGCGCACGTACGCGAGGTAGGTGATCGAGTAGTGCGCGAGCGAACGACGGTGCGCCGCGGCGCCGTCGCCGAGTTCCACCCGTTCGGCGTGGCGCTTGCCGGTCACCATGAACAGCGAACCGGCCCCGGCGACGATGAGGAAGTAGGGCGAGATCTCGACGTCGACCGCGACACCGCCGGCGATCGCCCGCAACAGGAATCCGGCGGCCACCGCGGCGAGATCGATCACCGGTTCGTGCTTCAGCGCCGAGCTGTAGGCGAGGGTCAGGCCGACGTACCCGCCGATGACCATCGCGAGGTGCCAATGGGCCGCGAAGCTGAGCGTGACGGCGAGCGTCAACAACACCGTGCCGACCACCATCGCAGACGCGGGGGTGATGGCCCCCGCCGCGATCGGCCGGTGCTGCTTCTTGGGGTGCAGCCGATCTTCGACCGCGTCGAGCGCGTCGTTCCAGCAGTAGGTCCCACTCGCGGCGAGGCAGAAGCACACGAACGCGATGCAGGTCTTGAGCAGTGCATCGCCCTCGCCGAGCACGCCCGCGGCGCCGGGCGCGGCGAACACGAGCACGTTCTTCGACCATTGCTTCGGGCGGACGAGCCGGATCCAGGCCATGGTCGGCGCGCTACAGCTCGAACGGTTCGTGCTCGACGACCTCGACGAGGTCCTCGATCGTGGCGGATGCGACCCGCATGCGCAGTACCAAGAGAACTCCCATGAGCGCCGCGGCCGCGAAGCTGCTCGCCACGAACGCGTTCTCGGCGCGCAGGAAGATGTCTTCGCCGAGCGGCATGACGGCGACGAACACGCCGATGCCGACGATCCAGCCCGCGGCGACGTGCAGGTAGCCGCGCAGCGCGATGAGGCCCTGCGCGAGCGTCAGCGCCAGGATGAAGCCGGCGGCACCGGCCGCCAACAGCGCGAGGTCGCGGTTGGCCAGCGTCCACTTCTCGCTGAACAGGATCTCGCCGACGGTCGGGCCGAGCGTGCCGCCTGCGGCCACGCCGATGACGCCGATCCCGACGACGACCACGAGCAGCTTGCGCAGACCCGAGCGGAAGTCGTCGTGGCGGCCTTCGCCCGCGTAGCCGGCGAGCTTGGGGAGCAGCGATGCCTGCACGGCTTGGAACAACAGGATCGGGATGCGGGCGATGAACATTGCGGTGATGAATCCGGCCAGCGCCTTGTCGTCGGCGTTGGAGTCGCCGCTCAAGACGTTGGCCGCGATCACCGGCGCGTACGACATCACCTGTGCGAGTGCGGTGCCGACGAGCAGGGTGCCGAGCGCTCCCGACAACTCCGAGTACGGGGCGTCGGGCCCCGGACGGATGAGGTCGTGTTGGCCGCGCAGCGAGATGAGCACCGCGAACGCGGGCGGCACGACGAGTGCGAGGCCGAACCATCCGGGGCTCGTCGACCCGGTGAGGAACACGACCGCGACGAACGCGATCCGGATGAGCCCCTCGGAGCCGTGCATCAACCCGTATGCGCCGAAGCGGCCGTTGCCCGAGAGGGTGCCGCGCGTGAGGTGCGCGGCGTAGTACGTGACGAGTGCGATGAGCAGGCAAACGAGCATCATCGGCTCGTCGTGGAAGTAGTTGTCGATCAGCCAGAGCGGTGCCGCGATCACCGCAGCGAGGGCGACGGCACCCGCGAGGACCGCGCCGAGTTCGCCGGCCCGACGCACGATCGGACCTCCGCCGGTGCCCTGCGCACGCCGGTAGGCGAGGGCCCGAGCGACCTCCTGCTCGAGCGGCTGGAAGAAACCGGGGGTGACGACGAACACCATCACCCACAGCGCGTTCAGCGCGTTGTAGCCGTTCTCGGACAGTTGCTTCACCGCGAGGATCTGGAAGCCGTACGCGGTGACGGCAGCGACCATGAGGCCGGCGCCGACCGCGTAGGTGCCCTCGGGCACGTTGGACTTGGCCGCGCCGACGAGCTTTTGGGCACGAGTGGGGGGAGTGGACACGCCGGCGGCTCCGGGAGACTGCGGTGGCTCGGGTCTGATCGGCCGTTCGCAGGGCCGGATCATGGTACCGAGGGATCAGCAGGTCCCGGCGTCGTAGACCTCGAAGGTCAACGACTGGGTCGAGTAGCCGTCGGGCGGGCCGGTCAGCGTCTGTTCGAGCAGCAGGGTGTTGACCGTGTCGATCGTGGCGACTCGTTCCACCGGACACAGGTCGGCGACGGCCGCGGCATCGGCCACGACGAGGTGCAGGCGGCGCCCGTCGGCCGTCCAACGTCGCGCGAGGTCGCGGATGACGCTCGGTCGGAGCGTCGAGTCGCCGATCGCGGTGGGGAGACCGCAGAAGCCGCGGAACGCCTGCGGCAACAACTTGTGGGGCACGCTCGATCGATCGACGAGGACGATCGCGGCCGCGTCGGGCCCCATCGCGGAGCAAGCTTGCTCGATCGCACCGAGGAAGCCGTGCTGATCCGCGGCGGCGCGCACGGGCCGACTCGTGGCGGCGGGCGCGACGACGACGACGACCGCGAGCGCACCGGCCAGCCCGATCGCGGTGAGGCGCCCGACTCGACCGTGGCGGGCGAACCTCGCCCGGGGCAACGTCGCGAGCGCGGTCGCGATCGCGGCGACGACGAGCAGTGAGAGTGTCGGGAGGTAACGGCGCATCACCCACGTGTGATCCGGAAAGATGTTGGGTCGGTAGAGGTAGAGCACCGCGGCCGGCGCGGCCGTCGCGAGCAGCGGCCCGAACCGTGCCGCGATCGGCCGGTGACGGGCCGCGATGAGGCCGATCCCGACGGCGGCGACCGCGAGCGCGACGGTCCCGTGATACCAGGCCTGCCAGGAGAGCGACGACTCTGCGTACTTGCGGGTGAGGTCGATCGCGAGGCCCTGGAGTTCTTGGATCTCTCCGACCGCAGGTTGCGCGGTTCCGCGCACTTCGTCGAGGACGGGACGCAAACCCCACACGGCGACGAACCCTGCCGTCGTTGCCCCGGCGACGACGACACCGGAGCGCACGAGACGCGCGTTCGCCCGATCGACCGCGGCGGCGAGGCGATCGCTGCGCGCGTACACGGCGGCGGCCACGACCGTGGTGGCCAATGCGAGCCACAGGGCAACGGTTCGCGCCCCGAGGTCGTCGAGGTACTCGGGCGCCCGGAGGGCGAGATCGGACCACGCCACGGCGGCCGCGACCGAGAAGCCGACCGCCATCATGGCCACGGCTCGCTCGGGCGACGGAGCTCCGACGTTGTCGGCCGCGGGGATCGATCCGCGATGCCGCCGCCACCAGAGCGCCGCGATGAACGGCCAGGCGAACAGCAACAGCGGCGCGTCGATCCGGAGCGCGCACAGCGCGCCGAGCGCGAGCCCGGCGAGGAGCGCGTCGTACCGGTGCGGTACCCCGCCGCGCGCCGGGAGGCACGCGAGCGCGAACGCGACGAGGGCGAGCGTCGGGATCTCGGTGTAGGCGTCGCGTGAGAACGCGAGGAACGGCAGCGATACCGCGAGCGCGGTCGTTGCCACCAGCGCGGGGAGCGCCCCGGCGCGCGCGGCGAGCAGCAGGTAGACGGCGAGGAGCGCGAAGCCTCCGAGCACGATCGGCACCGCGAACAGCGCGGTCGTACCACCGAACCACGAGCCCTCCGCCATCAGCACGGGCAGCAGATGGTCGCCCTGGAAGTGCAGCGGTCCGCCGTCGCGGTCGTAGACGCCCGGAACCTCGAACGTCAGCGCGGGGGCATCGGCGAACGGACCGACCCGAGCGTCGACCTCGAGCGAACCGTCTCGTTCGAGCCAGCGGGCCGCGTTCACGTAGAACCCGGGATCGCGGTTGATCGCCACGTGTTCGGACCGGTGACGGAATCCGTACCCGCCGGCGACGACCACGACGGCGATCATCGCCGCGGCGCCGAGCTGCGCGGCGAGGCCCGCGCGTGCCCGGGGGACGCGCGCCCGGCGGCCGAGCGCGTACGTCGCGAGCGCCGCCGGTGGTACGACCACCCAGGGGGCGAACACGCCCACGACGGCCGCGGCGAGTCCGGTCAGGCCGAACGCGAGGATCGCGATGCCGCCGAGGCGAACGATCGTCGCGAACCAGCGGGGGACGTGCGACCGGACCGCGTCGGGGTTCACGGCGCCGCGGCGACCACGTGGTACAGCGGCGGGACCGCGTCGGTGACTGTGACGCGGAGGCGCATCCCGCGCACGGCGAGTGCGGCGCGGATCTCGGTGATGTCGCGGTTCGTCAACCACCCCGGCGACGCGCCGTCGTCGTAGATGAACACGTCGTGTCCGTCGTCGACGAGGTCGCCGCTGACCTGCGCGAGGCGTTCGGCGCTCGGAACGACGTCCCACAGCAGGATCTTCTCGTCGGTGATCGCGTCGCCGTCGTACAAGAGCGTCGCGGTCAAGACGTTGCGCTCGGGCCAGAGGATCTTGGAGCCGGTCCGTGAGATCACGAGCGCGTCGGGCGGAGTCCGGTCGATCACGACCTGGGTGAGGAACCCCTGGTACGGCACGCCGTCCTCGAGCTGGCGGACGCCGCTCGGCCCGTCGTAGGTCGTCCACATCGCGAGCGCGGCGATCGCCGCGGTCAGCGCGAGCACTCGATCGCGCCAGACGGGCGACGGGCGCCCGGCGACCCGGTCGAGGAGCCACCCCGCGAGGAGGCACCACAGGGCGAACACGGGCAACAGGTACCGCAGATACGACGAGTTCGTCGTGAACCCGACGGATCCCCAGAGCCCCTGACCGCCGTGGTAGACGACGAGCGGCAGGCTCACGAGCGGTGTTGCGAGCGCGAAGGTCCGAAGCGACCCGCGCTCGCGTCGCACGAAGACGACCACGATCGCCGTGATCGCGAGCAGCCACAGCGCAGCGATCTCCGGCCGCGCGAGGTAGTACCGGAGATGATCGGCGACGCGACCGAAGTTGATCGTGGTGAGCCCGCGGCCCTCGAAACGGACCCGCTCCTTGAACACCTTGTCGGCGAGGCCGTACCCGGTCTTCGTCGGGCCGCCGTACATCCACGTGTGGTACACGAGCACGGGGAGCAGCGCGGCGACGAGACCGGCACCCACGCCGAACCAACGCCAGAAGCGGTCGCGGTGGTGCCAGGCGAACGTCGCGAGGATCACTGCTGCCGGCCCGATGAGCGTGTAGCGACTCGCGACCATGAGCCCGAACCCGATCGCAGCGGCGGCGACCCATCGCCACCGCGCTCCCTCGGACAGGCGCACGAGGGCGTAACACGCCGCGAACATCCCGCACAGGCCGACCGAGTCGCCCGACACGGTCGCCGCGCTGCTCATCCAGAACGAGGTTGTCGCGGCGAGCAGTGCGGTCGCGATCCAGGCCGCTCGGCGCGAGCGGGTGACTCGATCGACGAGCAGCGCGAACAGCAGCAACGCGATGCACGCGAAGAAGGGGCTGACCGCCGGCACGAGCCGCGACGCGACGACGTGGGTCGCCGCGTACAGCGCGACGGTGACCGGGAAGTCCTTCGGGATGATCTCGTCGTCGCGCGAACTCGCGTCGCGTGGCACGAGCGCCGGCGCGACATCGGGGTCGAGCGTGCCGAGCAGGGGCTCGGCGAAGGCCGGCTTGCCCGCGTCGGCCCAACGCTTGGACAGCTCGTAGGTCACCTGCTGGCGCGGTGACACGAACGTCGGGTCGCCGTTCCAGGTGTGCGGATAGCTCCGGTAGAGCGCCACGAAGACGAATCCGAGGGCGAGGATCGCGGCGACGACCTCGACGCGACCGGCCGGTCGCCGCGGCCGCCCGGGCTCCGGTTCGGGATTGGCGCTACCTGGGGGGGAGTCGGGGACGGTGACGATCGCCGAACGCTACAGAACTTCCCGAACGCCGCGGCGCTTCGGTGCCATCGCGGGCCAGGGCCGCTCGGGCCACGGTTGGGCGTACCGCGCCTCTAGGCTGCCGGTGCGACGGATTCGAGTCTCGGCGGCGCGTGCCGCGTTGGCGAAGATGGGTGGACATGGCTGAACGCGTGAGTACCGGTGACCGTGTGGTCGACGTCTCGATCGTGCTGCCGATCTACAACGAGAAGGGCCACCTGCGCGACGAGCTCGATCGCATCACGCTCGCGATGGACAGCTCGCCCTACTCCTACGAGCTGGTCGTGATCGATGATGGTTCGACCGACGGTTCGCTCGAGGAGCTGCGCCAGATCGACGACATCCGGCTCATCTCGTTCGTGCACAATCGCGGCTCGGGTTCGGCCCGCGGCGCCGGGACGCGCGCGTCGAAGGGGCGCATCGTCGTGTGGACCGACGTCGACATGACCTACCCGAACGACGACATTCCGATGCTGGTCAAGGAACTCGAGGGCAACGACCAGGTCGTCGGGGCGCGCACGTCGGAGGAGGGGACGCACAAGTTCGCGCGGGTTCCGGCGAAGTGGTTCATCCGCCGGCTCGCGCAGTACCTCACCAACGTGAAGATCCCCGACCTCAACTCGGGGTTCCGCGCGTTTCGTCGCGACGTGTCGCTGCAGTACCTGCACATGCTCCCGGCGGGTTTCTCGTGCGTCACCACGATCACGATGTGCTTCCTCGCGAACGGTTACTCGGTCAAGTACATCCCGATCGAGTACAAGGAGCGAGCGGGCACGTCGAAGTTCCATTGGTACCGTGATACCAAGCGATACGCGCAGCAGGTCGTGCGCATGATCTTCACCTACAACCCGATGCGGGTGTTCGGTCCACTGTCGCTCGCCCTTCTCACCGCCGGCTTCGGCAAGTTGATCTGGGACCTCTTCGACAAGACCGAGTTCCGCGTCCCCGTCAACACGGCGCTGTTGCTGTTCATGGGTTTCCAGGTGCTCTCGATCGGACTCCTCGCCGACGTGCTCGCGCGCTCGGGCAAGTCCACCCACGACATCGAACCCGCGACGCGCTGAGGCGCGGATCGCAGCCATGACGTCGTGGATGAGCCGGCTGCGGCCGGCGCGTTCGGCGTCGCCGCGGGTGCAACGCGTCCTGTTGGCGGTCGCGTTCGTCGCGTTCGTCGCGATGGGGTGGCTCGCGATCGCGAACTTCCCCGACGAACCCGAACCCGAGCCGCGTTGGGCGCTGCTGGTGGCGGTCGGCGTGTTGGGTCCGCTCGTCACCGTGTTCTTGAACGGTCTCGAGTACCGCCAGCAGGGGCGCCTCGTGGATCGGGTCGTCCCGATCGGCGATGCGATCCGTGTGAGCGTGCTCGGCACCGCCGCGAACCTCGCACCGGTCCCGGGTTCGGTGCTCGTGCGGACGAGTGCGCTCGTGAGCGAGCAGACCGGGGTGAAGCGGGCCGCGGCGACGACCGCGACGGTCGGTGTGGCCTGGCTCGGCGCGAGTGCCTTCGCAGCCGGGGTCCTCCAGCCGGTCGCGGACCGCGTGTTGCTCGGCGCGGTGCTCGTCGGGGCCGGAGTCGCGCTGCTCGCCGCCACCTATTTCCTTGTCCGGCGCGTCGCGCCCGCCGATGGCACGAATGCGGTGTTCGCGGCCATTGTCCTCGTGGAACTCGGCACCGTGATCGTGGGTGGTCTCCGGCTGCTCGGCATCATCGCCGGTCTCGGACTCGACGTCAGCCTCGCGCAGGCGCTCGGCCTGACGTTGGCCGGAGTGATCGCCTCGGCGACCGGTATCTTCCCTGCCGGCATCGGAATTCGCGAGGCCCTGGTCGGGCTGATCAGCCCGGTGCTCGGACTCGAACCCGCGGTCGCCGTCGCCGCAGCGGCTGCGGACCGGCTCGCGGGACTGCTCGTGCTGGCGGTGCTCACCGCCGTGATCGTCGCTCGTCGGGACCGAACCGGAAAGGCATCATGACCGAAGCAGCGTCTGCAGAGCGCGCCGACATCGCCGCCTACTACGACGACTACTCGACCTGGTACGAGGGCGAGCGGCGCGAGGGCTACTACGGCGTCATCAACGATCTCGAGTTCGAGAAGATCGAGCGTTGGGTCACCGGCAAGAAGGCGTTGGAGATCGGCTGCGGGACCGGTCTCATCCTCGAACGCGTCCACGCGGTCGCGGAACGCGCGGTCGGGATCGACCTGTCGCTCGGGATGGCCGGCGTCAGCAAGCGCAAGGGTCTGCGCGCGACGAACGCCGTGGTCGGTTCGCTGCCGTTCGGAGACGACACCTTCGACGTCGTCTACTCGTGCAAGGTGCTGGCGCACGTCCCCGACATCGAAGGCGGGCTGCGCGAAGTGCGCCGCGTCCTCACGCCCGGCGGACGCGCCTTCCTCGAGTTCTACAACCCGTGGAGCTTCAAGACGTTGACGTATCGGCTCGTGTCGTTGCGGCGGTCCAAGGAACCGGTCTTCATCCGCTTCGATCGGCGCGCCGATATCGAGCGGATCCTGCCGCCCGGTTTCGAGGTTCGCTCGGCGCGCGGCGCGCGCATCTTCGCGGCGACGCGTCACTTCTACACGGTTCCGGTGCTCGGCCCCGTCGTGCGGTGGCTCGACCGTCGGCTGTGCGACACCAAGCTCGGTGAGCTGTTCGGTGGCTATCTGATGCTCGAACTCGCCGCGCCCGGGATCTCCTGAGTCCCGAGATCTGTTCGAGCCCCGTGCCCCGCGTCGCGATCGTCGTCAAGTACTTCCCGCCGTACCCGCGGATCTCGGGGATCGTGGGGTACCTGTCGGTGCTCGCGCGTCGGCTCGCGGCGTCGGGCATCGACGTACACGTGGTGACGGCGGCCGAGCACGCGGGCGATGCCGCGATCATCCGATGGGACGGCTGCGTGGTCCATCGGGTCACGGGCCCGTTCCCGCTCCGTGCAGGTCGGGAGCTCCGTCGGATCCGCCCTGACGCGACGATCGTGGTCAACGGGATCTACGAGCTCGCGCGAGCCGCCGTGTATTGGGGCGCGTTCGACGCGGCGTCGCTCGGGGCCGGTGGGCGACGCTGGTTCTTCCAGGCCACCAACGTCGAGGGTCCGCCACCCCGCGCGCTCCGGGCGGTGTTGCGCCGTTACGACGGCGTGCTCGCCGCGAGCGACAAGATCCAGAGCCAGTTCGCCGGCGCGGTCGGCAACGTCGCCCCGCTGCTCCCCGCCGTCGACTGCGAGCAGCTCGCGGCGGTGACGCGCGAGCCGAGCACGGCGCGCACCCGTGTCGGGTTCGTGAACCACGTCAACCGGGTGAAGGGTGCCGACCTCGCGCTCGCGGCGATGGACCGACTCGCGGGCGAGTCGGGCGAGGTCGACTTCGTGGTCGCGGGGACCGGTGAGCTGCTCGCCGAGCTCCGGGCGAACCACTCCTCCGAGCGGATCGAGTGGCGCGGATTCCTCGAGGAGCGCGAACGCCTGGCGTTGATCGCTTCGTGCGACGTGATGCTGCTCCCGTTCCGGACCGACGTCTCGGTGCTCGGGGTGAGCCAGACCGTGCTCGAGGTCCAGGCGCTGGGCAACATCGTCGTCGGGACCGCCACCGCGGCGATCACCCCGGCGATCACCGACGGGGTCGACGGGTTGCTCGTGGCGGGCGAGTCGGCGGACGCCCTCGTCGCCGCGACCCGCAGCGTGCTCGACGATGCTGCACGCCGCGCGGCGATCGGTGCCGCGGCACGTGAGCGGATCGGACGTGAGTTCGCGATCGACGATCGCGTCGCTCAGCTCCGCGCGCTGTTCGCCTGAGCTCGCCGCAGGCGGTCGAGTTCCGCGAGGAGTTCGTCCATGATCTGCTCGCTCGGCGCGCTCGCGGGTAGCGACACCGGACGGCGATACTGCTCCGGGTCTGCGAGGAAGGCGTCGACGACCTCGGGGTCGTAGTGGGCGAGCACCACGTTGTCGCCGAGGCCGTGGAGTCGCTCGGTCTTGTCGCGCCACAGCATCGTCGGAACGCCGATGTAAGCGCATTCTTCCTGGATGGAGCCGCCGTCGATCACGACCATCGGCGCGTGACGCATCAACTCGACGAACTCGGAGTGCGCGACGAGCGGGCCCATCTCGACGCCGGCGGCGCGGAGCCGCTCGACCACGCCGTACTTCTCGATCGCGAGGCGCGTCGGCTCGTGCACGACGAAACGGACCGGCCGTTCGGCGGCGATGCGACACACGAGATCGACGAACCCCTCGACGCGGTCCTTGTTCTTCAGGTTCTCGACCCGGTGCATCGTCACGATCGCCGGACCGGTGTCGTCGGGGGTGTCGGTGCCGAGCGCGTAACGCACGGCCTCGACCGAGGTGTTGGCCTCGAGCGGGACGATGCGGCCCCGCATGCGGATCTTGCGGAGGTTCTCGACCGCGTCGGGTGTCGGGGCGAAGCACAGGTGCGCCAATCGCATGACGATGATCCGGATGATCTCCTCGGGGAACGGATGCATCAGGCTGTTCGATCGCAACCCGGCTTCGAGATGCGCGACCTCGAGCCCGGCGCGCATCGCGATGAAGCACGACAGCAGCGTGCTCGGCGTGTCGCCGTGGACGATGCAGATCCCGCCGGCACCGCCGAACACCTCGTCGCGGAGCCGTCGACCGCTCCAGAGGCGCGCGGCGATCTTGGCCGACCAGGCCGCGGCCTGGGTGATGGTCGCGATGTCGCGGTCGTGACCGAACACGTAGTCGGGTTCGCGGACCCCGAGTTCGGCCCGCATCACCGAAGCGATCTGGGCGTGTTGTCCGGAGTCGATGAGCCGATAGGCGATGCCCTTGTCGTCGAGCAGGCGCAGCAACGGCGCGGTCTTGATGTATTGGGCCTTGGTCCCGATGAAGACGTGCAACTGAACGGGGCTGGAGCGACGAGCGGAACGGGCCATGTTCCGAATCTACCGGCGGTGCTCTCGCGACCGGCGTGCGCGTCGATCCCGCCGATGACGATCCCGCCGCCGGAATCGGTGAGAATGGCGACGTGACCTCGAGGGCATCGGCGTGAAGACCCGCACCTTGCTGTTCTTGTCGGCGGTCTGCGCGCTCGCGATCCTGGGCGCCTCGGCACTCTTCTTCGTGTTGCTCGCCCGCGGATGAGCCCGCGGCGGAGCCGCGATTGGGGGAGCCCGCGGCGGAGCCGCGATTGGGGGAGAATGACGTGACGACTCGCGCAGGGAGCAGACGACGTGCCCGACCAGCCTGACGGTATCGGCCCCAAGGTGTTCGACCTCGTGGTGCTCGGCGGCGGGCCGGGCGGTTACGCCGCGGCGCTGTACGCGGCCAGCGCCGGTCTCGAGTGCGCGCTCGTCGAGGAGCAACGCGTCGGCGGCACCTGCCTGCACCGGGGCTGCATCCCCGCGAAGGAGTTGCTCGAGACCGCGACCGTCGTGCGAACGGTGCGCCACGCGGGCGAGTTCGGTGTGAACGCGAGCGACCCGACGATCGATCTCGCGATTACCCAGACCCGCAAGCAGGCCGTGATCGACCGGCTCACGAAGGGCCTCGAGTCGTTGCTCGACGGTCGGAGCGTCACGGTCGTCAACTCGCGGGGACGGCTGGCCGACGGCGATGCTCACGCCGTCGTCGCGGCCGACGGCACGGTCGTCACGGGCCGCAACGTCGTGCTCGCGATGGGCTCGTTGCCGCGCTCGCTCACGCTCCCGGGCTTCGAGTACGACGGCGAGCGGATCCTGTCGTCGGACCACGTGCTCGAACTCGACCACGTTCCCGCGCGCGTCGCGGTGATCGGTGGCGGTGCGATCGGCTGTGAGTTCGCGTCGTTCCTCCGCGACGTCGGGAGCGAGGTCACGATCCTCGAGGCGCTCCCACAGCTCCTGACCGGGGTCGACCCGCAGGTCGCCCAGACCGTCGCGCGCGCGTTCGCCAAGCGCGGCATCAAGGCGCTCGCGGGAATCAGGGTCATCGCGGCCGACCGGACCGACGACGGCGTGACGGTGCGCTACGAAGCCAAGGCGGGCGAGGTGGAACTCGCGGTCGACATGGTGATCGTGAGCGTCGGGCGGCGCCCCCGCAGCGAGGGTGTCGGGCTGATCGAGAACGGGATCGCGATCGACGAACGCGGCTTCGTCGCGGTCGACGGCCGGATGCGCACCAGCGTTCCGGGCGTCTACGCGGTCGGCGACCTCGTGAACACGCCCCAGCTCGCCCACGTCGCCTTCGGCGAGGCGATCGTCGCGGTCCAGGACGTGCTCGGCGAGGAGCCGGCGCCGATCGAGTACGACAAGGTGCCCTGGGGCATCTACTGCCATCCCGAGGTCGCGTTCTGCGGCCTCACCGAAGCGGCGGCGACCGCGCAGGGCCTTGCCGTCGAGACGTCGGTCCACCGATTCCTCGGCAACGGTCGCGCCATCATCATCGGCGAGACCGACGGGCTCGTGAAGATCGTCGCGGAGCGGGGCAGCGGCCGCATCGTCGGAGTGCATCTCTGCGGGCCGTGGGTCACCGAGCTGCTCACCGAGGGATTCCTCGCGGTCAACTGGGAAGCCACCGCCGCCGACCTCGCGCGCCTCGTGCACGCGCACCCGACACTGTCGGAGCTGTTCGGCGAGTCCGCGATCGCGCTCACCGGCCGCTCGCTGCACGGATAGCTCCGGAAGGACCAGCCATGACCGACGTCACGATGCCGCAGTTGGGCGAGACCGTCACCGAGGGCACGATCACCCGGTGGTTCAAGCAGGTCGGTGAGACCGTCGCGGTCGACGAGCCGCTCTATGAGGTCTCGACCGACAAGGTCGACTCGGAGGTCCCCGCTCCGGTCGGTGGGATCGTCACCGAGATCCTCGTGCCCGAAGGCGACACGGTCTCGGTCGGCGCGCGCCTCGCCGTGATCGGCGAAGCGGGTGCCGCGACGCCGGTACCTGCACCGCCCGCGCCGGTGCCGGCACCGCCCCCTGCCGCCCCTGCCGCCCCTGC
>SXJQ01000113.1 GCA_005779345.1 Actinomycetota bacterium | reverse complement strand
TCGGATTCACCCACGCCCAGACCCAGGAGCCGTTGCTCAAGCGACTCCTGCGCTACGTCATGGCCGACGAGGCGCGGCACGTCGCGTTCGGCGTGCTGAGCCTCAGCGAGTACTACGAAGGGCTGACGCAAGCCGAGATCCGCGAACGCCAAGAGTTCGCGCTCGAAGCGGCGCTGCGGATGCGCGACCGCATGTTCATGATCCAGGTCTGGGAACACCTCGGTGTGCCGCGCGCCGCGGTCGGCGAGTTCCTCACGCGCCTGCGCGCCGGCAACGCATGGTTCCAGGGTCCGCTGTTCTCCAAGATCGTCCCGAACTGCAAGAAGCTGGGGCTCCTCGACGCGGGCGACGGTTGGCTGCGCGACCGGTTCACCGAGATCGGCGTGATCCAGTACGAGGACGCGCCCGACACCAGCCTCGACTACGAACTGTTCGACGCGGTTGCGTCGGACCGCGCCGGCGCCGGCACCGACCCCGAAGTTCCCGGACCACTGCCCGTCCGGCTCGGCAAGATCAACCGGGCCTGACCGCCGTCGACATCCATCCCCCGGAGGCTTCCGTTGAGCGGTCCGCCGCGTATGACACGCCGGACTGCTCAACAGAGGTGACGAGGGGGCGGGTCAGGCGAGCGACGCGACGACGTCGGCGACCCGGGCGAGCTCGTCGGGATCGGCGACGGTCGCGGCGAGGATGAACTCGTCGACACCGAGATCGGCGATCGCGCGCAGGTTGTCGCGCAACGCGGCGGGCGAGGTGAGCCGTTGCATCCCGGCGAGCATCGTCGCCAGCTCGTCGCCGAAGATCTGCAGGTAACGAAACGCATACGCGGGAACCTGCTCGCCGGCGTCGGGGCCGAGCCCGAACCAGGCCGAGCTCTGGAGGAACGGGCGACCAGGGCGGCCCGCGGCCGTCCAGGCGCCGGCGTATGCCGCGACCGCGGCGCCGATGGCAGTCGGATCCGCGCTCATGTCGAAGCCGGCCAGCCCGTCGCTCCACTGCACCGAGCGCGCCATCGACTTGGGCCCCATCGACGATGCCAACACGCGGGGACCGCCCGGCTGGACCGGAGCCGGACCGACGACGCCGACTCCGTCGTGGGGTGGCTCCCCCGCCCAGACGCGCCGCAACACCGCGACCTGTTCGTCGAGGCGCGGGAGCCGCCGCTCGAACGAAGCACCGAGCGCGCGGTAGTCCTCGTCGCGGCCGCCCACGCCGACGCCGAGCGTGAACCGCCCGCCCGACAACACGTCGATCGTCGCGGCCTGTTTGGCGACATGCACGGCCGAGTGCATCGGCAACACGCAGACGGTCGCCATGATGCCGACGCGATCGGTGACGGCTGCTGCCGCCGCCAGCGTCGTCATCACCTCTTGGTTCGGATACGCGATTCGTTCACCGACGCCGAGCACGCTGAACGGCCCGGCATCGACGCCGCGCATCCACGCGAGCAACGTGTCGCGATCGAGGCCGGCGACCATCGAGGGTAAGGCGACTCCGATGCGCATGGCGCTATCCGACCACCTCGCCGTCGACGGCGTCGAACCGCCACACCGCACCGTCGGCGACGACGCGCCCCGCCGGCCGAGCCGCGCAGTGCGTCCCGACGAAGAGCACCTCGCGCCGGGCGGCTTCGGCGAACATCGCGCGGCGCGTCGCTCGCGCGACCTCGATGTCGGCGTCGGCCGTCTCGGCCCAGTCGGGGCGCGCGCACTGCACCGGGTGATGCACGAAGTCGCCCGAGATCAACGCGACCTCACCGTCGGACTCGATCCAGAGCGAGACGTGGCCGGGCGTGTGGCCCGGGGTCGGCGCGAGCCGGAGACCGTCGCCGAGATCGGCGTCGGTGGCCACGACGTCGGCGAGTCCCGCGTCGACGATCGGGGCGATCGAGTCGGCATAGACGTCCTCGTGCTCGTTGACGGCCCGGCGCGCGAACTCGAGTTCGGCCGCGGTATAGAGGTGGCGAGCCCGCTCGAAGGTCGGGACCCACCGGCCGTCGCGCCAGGTCGTGTCCCATCCGACGTGGTCGGCGTGCAGGTGGGTGTGCACGACCTGATCGATCGTCGCGGGCTCGTACCCGGCAGCACCGAAGCGCTCGAGCCACGGGTACTGCTGGTCGTGCCAGAACGGCAGCGCCCGGCGCTTGCCGTTGCCGACGCACGGGTCGACGAGAACCCGGCGCCCGCCGACGTCGACGACGAGCGCCTGGACCCGCAGCGTCACGGTCCCCGCCGCGTCGGCATAGTCGGGCACGACCCACGGATGTGCGAGCACGTCCGCGGCCGTGGCGGCCGGGAAGAAGAGTTCGGGCGGGATGTGGGCGATCTCGTCCTCGACGATCGCCGTGATCGTCGCCGCCCCGACGGTCCATCGCTGTATGGCTGCCATGACCTTGCACGCTACGTGCAACTATGCTCGGCGGGAACACCCGCCGAGGTTTCGGGAGGACCCCGTGCGTCTCCGCTCCATTGCCCTGTTGACCTGTGCCGTCGTCACCTTCGCCGCCTGTGGCGGCAGCGACGACACCGACGGTGACGACACCACCACGACCGTCGACGAGCACGCCGCCGAACACGCCGAGTCGGGCGACCACGACGAACACGCCACCGAGACGACCGGCAGCACCGACGAGACGATGGACCACTCCGACACCGGCGACATGGATCACAGCCACGACGAGCCGCTCCCCGCGAAGCCCGCCGGGCCCCTGCCGACCCTCGCCGACGGAACGCTCGACCCGGCCGGCGTCGACCTGTCGGGCATCGAGGGTGTCACCGCCGACCAGCAGGCCTACGCCGAGACGCTCCTCGTCGACACGATCGAGACCCTGCCGAAGTGGGCCGACTACGACACCGCGATCGCCGACGGATTCGAATCGATCGGCGACGGCCTCACCGGCGAAGAGCACGTGATCCACTGGGACTGGATCAACGACGATGTGATGCTCGACCCCGACTACCCCGAATCGCTCGTCTATCGGGTCGATCGGGCAACCGGCGCCAAGACCCTCGAAGCCGCGATGTTCCTCCTCCCCGAGCGCTACACGCTCGACAACGCACCCACCGACGGCGGCGCGCTCATGCAGTACCACATCCACAACAACCTTTGCTTCACGGCGCCGCCGGCACCCAAGGTCGCCGGGCTCACCAACGCCGAGGGCGGTTGCGAACCACCGCTCGTCTTCTTCAACCCCAACGTCATGGTCCACGTCTGGATCCGCCAGAACGAGTGCGGCCCGTTCGCCGCACTCAAGGGCATCGGCGGCGGCCAGATCGCCGAGGGCGAATCGGTCACTTGCCTCCACGACCATGGCGAACTCGGCCTCTGAGGCTCACCGCGAAACGAGCAGGTCCTTGAACGGCGTGCTCTTGTCGGGGCCGGGCTCCTTCGGGAGCCCGAGTGCCCGCTCGCCGATGATGTTGCGCTGCACCTGATCGGAGCCGCCGTAGATCGACGGCCCCGGCGAGAACAGCGTCATCTCCTGCACCATGCCCTGGGTCTTGGACTCCGGCCCCATGAGCATGCCGTCGGCACCGAGGATCTGGTGGCCGACCTCACGGTTCAACCGGAGCATGTCGCTCATCATGAGCTTGGCGATGTTGGGTGCCGCCATCGACGCGCCGCCGCCGCGCATGCGCAGCGCGGAGTAGTTGCCGATCTGCTGCATCGTGTACAGCTTCACGAGGCCCTGTCGCACGACCGGATCGTTGGCCTTGCCCTCGGCTCGAGCCAGCTCGATGAGCCGATCGGCCATGCTGCCGCCGCCGCCACCGGTGCCGCCGGTGCGGAACTGACCGACGAAGCCGCGCACCGGCTGCTCGAGATGCCCGGCCATCGGCCCCGGGAACGCGGCCCCCGCAGCGCCGCCGCCGCCGCTGCCGAGCGAAGAGCGCTCCGCCGCGAGCGTCGTGTTGGCGACTGCCCAGCCGTTGTTGTACCCGCCGATGATGTCGGAAGCCTGGACGCGACAGTCGTCGATGAACACCTCGTTGAACATCGCGCGACCCGTCATCTCCTTGAGCGGACGCACGGTGACGCCGGGCTGGGTCATGTCGAACTTGAAGTAGGTGATACCGACGTGCTTGGGCAGGCTGCTGTCGGTGCGCGCGATCAGCATGCCGAGGTTGCAGAGCTGTGCGGTCGACGTCCAGACCTTCTGACCGTTGACGATGTACTCGTCGCCGTCGACATCGGCCTTGCACTGCAGGCTCGCGAGGTCGGAGCCCGCGCCGGGCTCGGAGAACATCTGGCACCATGCGTCCTGGCCGTTGAGGATCCGCAACAGCTCGTGCTGCTTCTGCTCGTCGTTCCCGTGCCGTGCGATGGTCGGCGCAGCCAGCGCGTAGCCGAGACCCGACGGCGGGCCGATCGCGCCGGCCGTGCGGATCTCCTCGGCGACGACGTTCGCACGCGGGCGGTCGTAGCCGCGGCCCCAGGAGTCCTCGGGGAACGACGGTGCGGCGTAGCCCGAACGCGCGAGCCGATCCCACCAGTCGCCCACGGTCATGTCGGGGTCGAAGTTCTCGGCCAGCCAGGCTCGGACCTCGCTGCGAACCTCTTCGATCGACGGCAGCGCCACGATGTTCTCCCCTCGGTTGCGCGCTCCGCAGCGCGCGTGCACATGGTGTGCACGAAGTCTGCCCGAGGGGGCCACGCCGCGCCCAACCGGCCGTCTCGGTCGGGCGCCTCGGTCGGGCGCCTCGGTCAGAGCAGCGACTCGATCTTTTCCTTGGGGCGGGCGAGGATCGTGACCTTGCCCTTCACCGCCACCGGGCGCTGCATCAGCGCGGGATGCTCGAGGAGCAGCGCCACGACCGTCGCCGGCGTCGTGTAGTCGGCGGCGTCGAGCCCGAGCTCTTTGAATCGCGGGTCCTTGCGGACGAGCTCGGCCGGCTCGACATCGATCGCGGCGACGATCGCTTCGAGTTCGTCGCGCCCGAGCGGCTGCTTCAGGTACTCGACGACGTCGACCGCGACGCCTCGTTCGCGCAGGATCTCGAGGACACCTCGAGACGTCCCGCAGCCGGGGTTGTGGTACACGCGGATCTTGGCCATGCCGCGACCCTACCGGCGGTCGCGGGCCGCCGCTCGGGGGGTCTCGATCGCGTGGGCGAGTCGTCGGAGGTAGTCGTCGCGCGCGACGTCGACGGCGCCGAGCGAGGCGAGGTGTTCGGTGTTCCACTGCACGTCGAACAGCTCGACACCGTCGAGTCGCAACAGATCGACCGTCGCCCAGAGCGCGACCTTCGAGGCGTCGGTCACGCGGTGGAACATCGACTCGCCGGCGAAGAACCGCCCGATGCGCAGCCCGTAGAGGCCGCCGACGAGCTCGCCCTCGCGGCGCACCTCGACGCTGTGCGCCCAACCCAACGTGTGGAGCCGAACGTAGGCGTCGACGAAGTCGTCGCTGATCCAACCGTGCGAGCGACGAGGATCACCGCACGCACGCATCACGGCCTCGAAGTCGACATCGATCGTGAGGTCGAAACGGGTACGCGACCGACGCAGCGAGCGGCTCGCGTGGAACCCGTCGAGCGGGAGCACGCCACGCGGATCGGGCGACCACCACGCGAGCGGCCCGGCGCGCCCGCCGAGACGCATCGGGAAGAGACCCCGTCGGTAGGCACCGAGCAGGGTCGCGGGCTCGAGGTCGGCGCCGACCGCGACGATCCCGTGCTCGTCGGCACGCGCCGGGTCGGGGAAGTCCCAGAGGCACTCCCCCGGATCGATCGGCATCGGCGACGCGGACACGGCGCCATGCTCGC
>SXJQ01000112.1 GCA_005779345.1 Actinomycetota bacterium | reverse complement strand
CTCGTTGATCTCGACCAGGTCGATGTCGGACATCGACATCGACGCCTTGTGCAGGGCGTGTTCGGTCGCGGGGATGGGTGCGGTGAGCATCCAGACCGGGTCGGCACCGCGGACCGAGAGGTGGTGGATGCGGGCCCGAGGGGTCAGACCGTGTGCCTTCACCGCGGCCTCGCTCGCGACGAGGATCGCGGCCGACGCGTCGGAGATCTGGCTGCTGACCGCGGCCGTGACCCGTCCGCCGTCGACCAGCGTCCGGAGCGAACGGATCTTGTCGCGGTCGGGTTCGCGCGGTCCCTCGTCGTGGTCGAGACCGTTGCAGGGCGCGATCTCGCGATCGAACCGACCTTCGGCGCGTGCTCGCAGCGCTCGCTCGTGACTCTCGATGGCGAAGGCTTCCATGTCGTCGCGCGTGCAGTTCCAGCGTTCGGCGATCATCTCCGCGCTGCGGAACTGGTCGACCTCTTGCGTTCCATACCGCGCCTGCCAGCCGACAGAACCGCGGAACGGATCCTCGAAGCCCATCGGTTGCGCGACCGTCATCGCCGAGCTGATCGGGATCATGCTCATGTTCTGCACGCCACCCGCGACGACGAGATCCATCGTTCCGCTCATGACCGCCTGTGCGGCGAAGTGCACGGCCTGTTGCGAGCTCCCGCATTGCCGGTCGACGGTGGTGCCCGGCACGTGGTCGGGGAGACCTGCGGCGAGCCAACAGGTGCGGGCGATGTCGCCCGCCTGCGGGCCGATCGTGTCGACGCACCCGAAGATCACGTCGTCGACGGCGGCCGGATCGAGGCCGCTGCGGTCGACGAGCGCGCCGATCGCGTGGGCGCCCAGGTCGGCGGGATGCACGGTGGCGAGCCCACCGCCGCGCCGTCCGACGGGTGTGCGGACCGCGTCGATGATGTAGGCCTCGGGCATGGCTCACTTCGCTTTCGGGAGTGACGCTGGCGTTCGGATCATGCTCGTTGGTCGAGCAGCGTCCGGGCGAGCATCCGTCGGTGCCAGGCGGCGTCGCCCCACGCTGCGGACAGCGCCCAGGCGCGCTTCATGAACAGGTGCAGGTCGTACTCGGTGGTGTAGCCGATCGCGCCGTGGCACTGCAGCGCGACGCGACCGGCGAGGTTGGCGGCGTCGCCCGCCTGGACCTTGGCCATGCCGACGTGTGACGTGGCCGCGGGATCGGAGGTCGCCAGCGAGGCCGCGGCGCGGTAGACGAGCGGACGAGCGAACTCGAGGCGCGTGCGGGCGTCGGCGAGGTGATGCTTCACCGCTTGGAACGTACCGATCTTCACGCCGAACTGCTCGCGCTGTTCGACGTATGCGACGGTGAGCTCGATCATGCGGTCGGTGAGTCCGAGGAGTTGCGCGGCGGTGCCGAGCACGCCGCGTCGGAACGCGAGGGCCGCGGTCGCCACGGGAGCGACCGTCGCGGCGTCGGGCGCGGTGACCTCGAACAGGCGGCGGGAACCGTCGACCGACGCGCGCTCGGCGAGCGCGAGCGACGATCGCGGATGCACGCGGACGCCGTCGGCCGCCAGCGCGACGACGACGTCGGCCGAATCCGCCCAGACCGCGACTGGCGACTCGGGCATCACGACGGCAGCCGACGCGGTTCCCGCGACCCAACCCGCCGGCGCGGCGACCAGCGCCGTCTCGACGATCGGTTCGGGGAGGGCCACCCGACCCGTCTCCTCGACGAGCAACACGAGATCGACCTCGCTGAGCCCGTATCCGCCATCGGCCTCGGGAACCATGAGCGAGAGCACGCCCATCTCGGCGAGCGCCGCCCAGGCCCGCGGCGCACGGCCGTCGTCGTTCGTCCATGCGCTGCGGACGACGTCGGTCGGGCACTCGCGCGCGAGGAGGTCGCGGACGGCGGCGCGGAACTCGAGTTGCTCGTCGGTGAACGCGAACCGCACCGCTACTTCCTCGGTAACCCGAGCACGCGCTCGGCCACGACGTTGCGTTGGATCTCGTTCGTCCCCGCGTAGATGGGTCCGGACAGGGCGAACTGGTACCCCTTCATCCAGTGGGCCAGTTCGCCGTCGACGAGCTCGGCATGCGGGCCGAGGAGCTCGAGTGCGAGTTCGTGCAACCGAACGTCGAGCTCCGACCAGAAGAGTTTGACCATGCTCGACTCGGCGCCGGGGCGACCGCCCTCGACGAGTCGGGTCACGGTCCAGAACGTCTGCCACCGGTAGGCCTCGGCGTCGATCCACGCGCGCACGATGCGGTCGCGCATCGCCGGGTCGACACCGGTTGCCCCATCGACGTCGGCGGCTCGATCGGCGTCGAGATCGCGGGCGAGGGCCACGAGCTTGCGGGCGGTCGCGAGGAAGCGCCCGGGTGATCGCAGTGTGAGGCCGCGTTCGGAACCCGTCGTGGCCATGGCGACCGACCAGCCGTCGTCGACCGTGCCGAGGACCATGTCGTCCGCGACGAACGCGTCGTCGAAGAAGACCTCGGCGAAGCCGTCGTCGCCGTCGAGACGCTCGACCGGACGCACGGTGACGCCCGGTTGGCGGAGGTCGACGAGGAGGTAGGTGAGGCCGTGGTGGCGGGGCGCCTCGGGGTCGGTCCGGAACAGCCCGAACAGGTGCGTGCAGAAGGCGCCGCGCGTGGTCCACGTCTTCTGGCCCGAGAGGCGCCAACCCCCGCCGCCGGCGTCGCGGGTCGCGCGGCTCGTGATGCCGGCGAGGTCGCTGCCGGCGTTCGGCTCCGACCAGCCCTGACACCAGGTCTCCTCACCGCTCGCCATCTTGGCGAGGATGCGCGCCTGTTGGTCGGGGGTGCCGAACTCGAAGATCGTGGGGGCGAGGAGGAAGATGCCGTTCTGGGTCACGCGCTGGGGGGCGCCCGCGAGCCAGTACTCCTCCTCGAAGATGAGCCACTCCCACAGCGTCGCTCCGCGGCCGCCGAACTCCTCGGGCCAACTGACGACCGCGTACCGGGCGTCGAACAGCGTGCGCTCCCACTCGAGGTGGCGTGCGAACCCGGCGGCGGTGTCGCCGCTCGGCAGCGGCGGCTCGGGCACGTGGGCCGCGAGCCAGTCGCGCACCTCGGTGCGAAAGGCGTCTTCGGCAGGGGAGAAGGTGAGATCCATGGGGAGCGGCCGTACCTGACGGGCCGTCAGATCCTACGAACTCCCGACGGGAGACCCCCAAACCCCGCATCGACGCCCGGCCGGTCCGGGACGGACCTGCGCCGGCCCGAATGGCGGAATCTGACCGGAGTTGGTCGTTGCCGCCGCCCGCGCTCGGCACCAGACTGATCCGGTGACCCGGCGCATCGTGATCACCCCCTATGACGGCGTGCAGCTCCTCGATGTCGTCGGGCCCGCCGAGGCCTTCGCGCTCGCCGCGCGCCTTGCGAGCGACGCCTATCAGGTCGAGATCGCCACGCTCGGCGGCGCCGACATCACCGCGTCGTCGGGTCTCCGACTCGGCGCCCACAGCTCGCTCACGCACCACCGCAAGGCCGTCGACACCCTCCTCGTGCCCGGCGGCGTCGGCACGCTCGCCGCCATGACCGACCCCGGCTTCATCGCCGCGATCGCGAAACTCGCGCGGCGCAGTCGCCGGGTCACCTCGGTCTGTTCGGGGGCCTACCTCCTCGCGGAGGCCGGATTGCTCGACGGCCGCCGCGCGACGACGCACTGGAGCGAATGCGACCGCTTCGCTGCGCGCTACCCGTCGGTGACCGTCGAGCCCGACGCGATCTACGTGCGCGACGGCGATCGTTGGACCTCCGCGGGAGTGACCGCGGGGATCGATCTCGCGCTCGCGCTCATCG
>SXJQ01000111.1 GCA_005779345.1 Actinomycetota bacterium | reverse complement strand
GTCGCTCGGGCTGGCGCCACTCGTGACCCAGGAGTTGTTCCAGCGACTCGGCGATCTCAACAATCAAACGAGCATCGCGATGCTCGTGGTGGAGCAGAACGCGAACCTCGCGCTCACGATCGCGGCCCGTGGATACGTGCTCGAGGCGGGTGAGATCGTCGCCTCGGGGAGCGCCGCCGAGCTCGAGGCGAACGACGAGGTTCGCAAGGCCTACTTGGGGTTGGCATGACGCTCTTCCTGCAACAGCTCATGAACGGCATCGGCAACGGCGTGATCTACGCGTCGGTCGCGTTGGCGCTCGTGCTCATCTACCGAACGACCGGAATCCTCAACTTCGCGCAGGGCGAGATGGCGCTCTTCGCCACCTACGTCACCTGGCAGCTCGAGGACTGGGGCGTGCAGATCGTGCTCGCGATCGTGCTGTCGATGGCGATCGCGTTCGTCACCGGCGGGCTGATCGAGCTGATCGTGATCCGTCCGGTGGAGCAGAAGTCGCCCTTCGTGATCCTGATCGTCACGATCGGGTTGTTCCTCGCCATCAACTCGCTCACGATCTTCCAGTTCGGCGACGACGAGCGGCAGCTCCCCTCCGCGTTCGGTGAGGGCGCGTGGAAGGTCGGCGACGTGTCGATCACCGCGAACTTCTCCGGGCTCGTCGCGGTCCTCGTGGTCGAATGCGCGGTGTTGTGGCTCCTGCTCCAGAAGACGAAGCTCGGGCTCGGGCTGCGAGCCGTCGCGTCGAACCCCGAATCGGCTCGCCTCGTCGGGATCTCGAGCGGCACGATGCTGATGATCGGCTGGGCGATCGCCTCGTCGCTCGGTGCCCTCGGTGGCGCGATGTACGTCCCGACGACGCCGGCACTCACGTCGGGCTCGATGCAGGCGGTGCTCGTGTACGCCTTCGCGGCCGCGGCACTCGGCGGCTTCGACAGCCCGCTCGGCGCGGTGGTCGGCGGGCTGGTCGTCGGTGTCGCCGAGGCACTCGCGATCGAGTACGTCGAGCCGTTGCACGACATCACGCTCGTCGTGCCGTTCGTGCTGATCGGCGTCGTGTTGCTGTTCCGGCCCACCGGGCTGTTCGGTCGCAACGTCGTGGAGCGGGTGTGACATGGGCCTGAACACGCTCCAGCGACGTCTCGTCAATCTCGCGATCGCGATCGTCGTGGTCGGCGTCTTGCTCTGGGTGCCGCAGTACTTCGGCAGCACCCAGACGACGCTCTGGGCCCAAGCGATCTACTACGCAGTCGCAGCGATGGGCCTCAACCTGCTCACCGGCTACAACGGCCAGATCTCGATCGGTCACGGCGCCTTCTTCGGCGTCGGTGCTTACACGACCGCGATCCTCATGGAGAACAGCAACTGGCAGTTCCTGCCGACGCTCCCCGTGGTGGTCATCGTCGCACTCGTGCTGGGCGCGGCGTTCGGGTTCCCTGCGCTGCGCGTCAAGGGCCTCTACCTCGCGCTCATCACGTTGGGGCTCGCCGCGCTGTTCCCCGATCTCGTCAATCGGTTCGCGTCGAAATACGGCACCGGCGGCACCAGCCTGATCCAGCCCCCGAGGGTCCTCGCCCCGACCTGGGCCGACTCGTTCATCGACTTCGACGACCAGTACCGCTACTACATGGCGCTCGTCATCGCGATCGCGATGTTCCTGCTCGCTGCGAACCTCGTGCGGGGACGTTTCGGTCGAGCGTTGGTCGCGGTGCGCGACCACGAGGCTGCGGCATCGATCCTCGGTGTCAACGTCGCCAGGGTCAAGGTTTCGGCATTCGCGATCAGTGCCGCGTACGCCGCGGTCGCAGGCGCCCTCTCGGTCATGGTCGAGGGTTCCGCCAACGCCGGCAAGGTCGAGGTCTTCCAACAGTCGATCCTGTTCCTCGTCGCCGTCGTGATCGGCGGCACCGCCACCGTGGCCGGACCTGCGATCGGGGCGTTCGTCGTCGTCTTCGCCCAGGACTTCACCAAGGACCTGATCGACGACAAGCCCGTGCTGTCGCCGGCATTGTTCGGCATCGTGTTGATCCTCATGATGTACGTGCTCCCCGACGGTCTGGGCGGCGGCGTCAGGCGTCTCGCACAGCGGCGCCGCGCGATGACGCTGTCGGCGTCGGTTCCGCCGGGCGCGCCGTGAACCGCAACCCGTTTCCCCCCGAATAGCTATGAACTCGACAGCAACGACGAAAGGACCGTCATGAACACCAGCCAGGTGCGACGCCGGAGCCTCCGGGCCGTGGCCGCCATCGCGACGCTCGCCCTCGTGGGCGCGGCCTGCGAGGGCGGGCGCGAAGACGAGAAGGACACGACCAAGACGACGACCGGCGGCTCGACCGCCACGACCGTTCCGGGTGCGCCGACGCCGATCATCGACACGAGTGCTTGCCCGGCCGAGGCGACGGCGGCATTCGAGGGCGACACGATCAAGTTCGGGGTCAGCCTGCCGCAATCGGGCCTCTACTCAGCCTTCAACGACATCCTCGTCGGGGCGCAGGCCCACGTCGACTACGTCAACGAGGAACTCGGCGGCGTCGAGGTCGCGGGCGAGCAGTACCAGATCGAGCTCGTCGCCAAGGACGATGCCTACGAGGCGCAGAAGACGGTCAACAACGTCAACGAACTCGTCGCCGACGAGGGCGTGTTCGGACTGTTCAGCGTGGTCGGGACGAAGAACAACCTCGCGATCCGCGAGACGCTCGGTGAGCAGTGTGTCCCCGATCTGTTTGCAGCGACCGGTGCGGCCGCGTGGGGCAACGCGGATTACCCGTGGCTGCTCGGGACGCCGCTCGTGCCCTACCCGGCCGAGATGAAGGCGCTCGTCGACTACCTCCAGGACGAACAGCCCGACGCGACCGTCGCGATCCTGCGTGCGAGCGACGACTTCGGCAAGACGTACTCGGAGGTGTTCGCGTCGTTGATCGAGGGCACCGACATCACGATCGTCGACGAGGAGACGTACAACCCGGAGCAGTTCGACACGAAGTCGCAGATCACGAGCCTCGCGGCGAGCGATGCCGACGTGTTGATCCTCGGCGCGACGCTCCTCGCCTGCCCCGACGCTCTCACGAACGTGAAGGACTCCGGCTGGGAACCGCTCGTGTACATGTCGGGGACCTGCACCTCGAAGACGATCATCAGCCTGTCGGGCGATGCCGCCGACGGCGTGCTCAGCGTGGCGTCGTTCATGGACCCGGCCGACCCCCAGTGGGAGTCGAACGAGCAGATGGCGCTCTTCAAGGAGAAGGTGGCGGCCTACGCCCCCGACGCCGACCTCGACAGCGGCGTGATCGCGTTCGGGTGGAGCGCCGGTGCGATGCTCACAGAGACGCTGACTCGCTCGCCGGAGCTGACCCGGGCCTCGGTCATGGAGACCGCCCGCAATCTCACCGGGCTCGAAGACATCGGACTCATGGTGCCGGGCGCGGTGTTCAACGTGGGCGCCGACGACTGGTTCCTCGGCGAGACGTTCAACCTGATGCGGTACTCGCTGGCGAACGGGTACTTCGAGGTGTTGCAGGGCCCGATCGAACTCGACGGCCAGACGGCGACGTTGACGCCCGACGACCTGGTCAACTCCTGATCCGCGGCTCGGCTCGGCGGCGTCGGTCGTTCGGACCGCGTCGCTGAGTCAGGCCGGCGTGAGGAGGCAGTGCGCGAGGGCCTCGGGGTCGGTGACGATCTCGAGGCCCGCTCGCGTCGCGAGCCACTCGCGGTTCGCTCGGTGGAGTTGGCTCGTCGGGTCGAAGCGGTTCAGGATCACGACGACCCGCTGGCCGGCGAGTGCGCCCGCGCTGAGCAGCACCGCGTTGATCGTGCCGAGACCCGCGTCGGCGACGAGCACGACGAGGTCGGGGGCGAGCGCGCGACACAGGTCGACCGCGTCGCCGTCGTCGGCGAGCGGCGATCGCACACCGCCGGCCGTCTCGACGACGAGGATCGGATCCGCTGTCGTTCGGCCGGGCGCGGCGACGTCGCCGCGCGGAGCGGTGCACGCGGCAACGAGGTCGGCGAGCGCGATCGACGGTCGAGCGAGCGCGCGGGCGGCCATCGGCGGCGCCATCGGCACCTCGTACCACCGGCGTCGTGGGCAGACGGTCTCGGGTGCTTCTCCGGTCGCGGCGCCGAGCACTTCGGCGTCGTTCGGCGCGGGATCACTCGGGTCGAAGCTCTGCGCGGGCTTGCGGGCGTGCACCGTGCGGCCCGCCGCGCGGAGGTTTTTGATGACGCGTGCTGCGACCCAGGTCTTGCCGACCTCGGTCGCCGTCCCGACCACGACGACGATCACGCGTGCAACCCCAGGGCATCGAGCGCGACGAGGAGGCGGTCGACCTGTTCGTCGCTGTGGTCCGACGACACCGTGACCCGCAGCCGTGAGGTGCCGACCGGCACCGTCGGCGGCCGGATCGCGGGTACCAGCAGACCGTGTTCGAGCAGGGCCGCCGCAGCGTCGAGTGCTCGCGCCTCGGTCCCGCACGCGATCGGCACGATCGGGCTCGGGTGGCCGGGCGCGATCCGGTCGACGAGCCCGCGCAATCGCGCGACGCGGGCCGCGCCGTCGGGCGAACGCAGGACTGCGAGCGCGGCGCCGGCCGCGGCCGTGTCGGCGGGGGTCGAGGCGGTCGTGAAGATGTAGCTGCGGGCCCGGTTCACGAGCAGATCGGCGATCGGGCGACTCGACGCGGCGAATCCGCCGAGGGCGCCGAGTGTCTTGCTGAGGGTGCCGACGCGGACGTGCGCGCACGCCGCGAGTGCGGCGGGATCCGGATCGGGTCCGAGCACTGCGTGGGCCTCGTCGATGACGAGCAACGCGTCGTGGCGAGCGCACAGCACGGCGATGGCGTCGACGTCGG
Organism: Actinomycetota bacterium; assembly: GCA_005779345.1. Lineage (GTDB taxonomy): Bacteria > Actinomycetota > Acidimicrobiia > IMCC26256 > PALSA-610 > SXJQ01. The sequence goes on along the minus strand of SXJQ01000111.1, from coordinate 3,745 downwards.
CGACGTCGCCGTCCATCGAGAAGACGGTGTCGGTCACGACGATCGCGGGCCGCGATCCGCGGGCGGCGAGCATCGCGTCGAGCGCGGCGAGGTCGTGATGGGGGTAGATCGCGACGTCGGCGGCAGCGAGACGGCACCCGTCGATGATCGACGCATGGTTGAGCTCGTCGCTGCAGATCAACGTCGCGGGGCCGCCGAGCACGGTGAGGACGCCGAGGTTCGCAGCGAAGCCGGTCGCGAAGAGCGTGGCCGCCTCCTCGCCCTTCCAATCGGCGAGCGCGACCTCGAGCGCTCGATGCTCGGGTCGCGCTCCGACGATGAGTCGTGCCGAGCCGCTGCCCGCGCCGTGCTCGTCGAGCGCCTCGTGTGCCGCTCGTCTGACCGACGGATGTTGCGAGAGACCGAGGTAGTCGTTCGACGCGAACGACACGACGGCGCGGCCGTCGTCGAGCTTCGTCTCGATGCCGCCACCGGTGAGGTCGCGCGGGCTGCGCCACCGTCCCGTCTCGCGAATCGCCGCGTTCGCCGCGGCGACGCGATCGACCCAGTTCACGACAAGGCCCAGTTCACGCCGAGCCCCGGCTCACGACAAGGCCCGGGCGTCGGCGGCGTCGTCGGCGGCGACCTGATCGAGCGCGTCGACGAGCGCGTCGACGATCGTGTGGATCTCCGCGCTCGTGACGGTGAGCGGTGGCATCACCACGATGACGTCGCCGAGCGGGCGGATGAGAACGCCGCGATCGACGCACGCCGCGCTGACACGCCGGCCCCAACGCAGTCCCTCGCTCGGCGGAGCGAGCTCGACGCCGGTCATCAGGCCGCGACGACGAACCTCGCGCACCTCCGCGCGGCTCGCGACGCGGTCGTGCAGGAGCGCGCCGAGTTGCTCGCCGCGATCGCGCACGTTGTCGAGCACGTTCCAGGCCTCGATGAGCTCGAGGTGTCGCAGCGCGACCGCCGCGGCGAGCGCGTTCCCGCTGTACGAATGCCCGTGGTAGAAGGTGCGCGGCCCGAGGTCGTCGCCGAGGAATTCGCTGAACACGGCGTCGCTCGCCACGGTGGCCGACATCGCGAGGGACCCGCCCGTGATCCCCTTGCCGAGACACATCAGGTCGGGGCGCAGATCGCACTGCTCGGACGCGAACAGCGTGCCGGTGCGCCCGAACCCCGTGGCGACCTCGTCGCAGATCAGGAGCACTCCGAGGTCGCGACACGCCCGGCCGCGTCGGGCGAGGTCGTCGGGCGCGGCGAGCTGCATGCCGGCGGCGCCCTGGACCAACGGCTCGACGATCACGGCGGCGAGGTCGGCCGCGTGCTCGGCGACCATCGCGACCGCGCGATCGAAGCAGCCGGGCTCGCCGAACGCGGGTGCGCGCAGTACCGGGAACGTGAGCGGGTCGAAGATGTCGGTGCCGAAACCGCGGTCGCCGACCGACAGCGCCCCGAGCGTGTCGCCGTGGTACGCGCCACCGAACGCGAGGAACGACGTGCGCGCGTCGCCGCGGTTGACGTGGTACTGCCACGCGATCTTGAGCGATTGTTCGACCGCGCAGGCACCGTCGGACGCGTAGATGACGTGCGCACCGTCGACCGGAACGACCGCGGCGAGCCGCTCGCTGAGTTCGACGACGATGCGGTTGCCGTTGCCGAGCATCGTGGTGTGGGCACCGAGCGCGAGCTGCGCGGCGAGCGCGGCGTCGAGCTCTGGCACGCAATGGCCGAGGGTCGTGACCCAGAGCGAGGAGATCGCGTCGAGATAGCGGCGACCGTCGACGCCGATGAGCTCGCGGCCCTCGGCCCGTTCGACGACGACCGGGTGATGGTCGGCGTAGGTCGACATCTGGGTGAAGCCGTGCCACACGACCGCGCGATCGCGCTCGACCCAGTTGTCGCGCTCGACCGAGTTGTCGCGGGTCGTCCCGCCTGCCGCGCCCGGATCGTCGTTCACCCGACGGATCCCCAGTCGTCGTTCACCCGACGATCTTACGGGTGGTGCACAATGGCGCCGTGGTGGACACAGCCCCGGGCGCGCACGATCCGATCTCGGTCCACGACCAAGTCGTGCGCGCGACCTACGCGTGCGTCGCTCGCTTCGGGATGGCCAAGACGACGGTCGAAGATGTCGTGCGTGAATCGGGTCTGAGCCGGGCGACGATCTACCGGCACTTTCCCGGTGGCCGCGAAGACCTGTTGCGCCAGGCGATCGCGTGGGAGATCGGCAACTTCCTCGGCGCGCTCGCCGACCACGTCCGCGACGCTCCCGACCTCGCGACCCTGCTCGACGACGGCCTCGGCTTCGCCCGGCGAGCCGTGGTGGAACACGACCTGCTCCAGCGAATGCTCCAGACCGAGCCCGATCGGTTGCTCGGACTGGTCACGACCGAGTCGTTCAAGACCCTGCCGTTCATCGCCGCGTTCCTCCAGCCCTACCTGGAGCGGGAGGCGGCGGCGGGGCGGCTCCGTGCCGGGGTGGATCTCGCCGAGGCCGGCGACCACCTCGGGCGGCTGATCCTGTCGCTGATCGGGGCGCCCGGCCGGTGGGACCTCGACGACCCGGCGCAACGCCGGATGCTCGTCGACCGGGAACTGCTGGGCGGGATCCGCTCGGTGTGATCGGCCCGGTGTGATCGGCCCGGTGTGATCGGCCCGGTGTGACGGGTGACACATTGACGGTGAGACACTCATCGCCTTAGTGTCTCGACATCATGGCAGCCCTCGGGGGGACGACCATGGGGACTGTGCTCTCGGCGCGGATCCTCGACGCCGCTCGCGACTGCGTTGCGCGCGTCGGCGTCTCCAAGACCACTCTCGACGACGTCGCCCGCGAGGCCGGCTGCTCCCGGGCCACGCTCTACCGGCATTTCGCGGGGACGGGCCCGCTGTTCGAGGCGCTCATCCAGCGCGATCTCGATCGACTCGATCGGCGCCTCGCGGTGGCCACCGCCGACCTCGTCTACCTCGCCGACGTGTGTGCCGCGGTCCTCACGACCGGCGTCGAGTTCGTCCTCGACCATGCCGCGCTCACCACCGTGCTCGCCGTCGAGCCGACCGTGCTCCTGTCAGCAGTGAGCTTCGACGGTTCCGAGCTGTTCTTCGCCCGCGCCCGCGCGCTGATCGCCCCGCACCTCTGGGCTCACGTCGGCTCCGATGCCGAGCGGCTGGCCGAGCTGCTCGCGCGCATCGCGATCTCGCACCTGTCGAGCCCTCGGACCGAGGCGCCGATCAGCGACCCCGAGGTCGTCCAGCATCTCGTCCGCACCTACGTCGTCCCCGGGTTCGTCCGCGAACCCACCTCCGAAAGGGTCCAACCATGACCACGACCGACCAGCCCCGCCAGGGCGCTGCCGACTACCGGGACCTGATCGGTCGGGAAGACCTCAACGACCTCGAGGCGATCCTCTCGGTCACGAACTCCGACGTCGACGCCGTCGTCCACGCCGTCGCGTCCACTCCCGACGCGCTGTTCACGTGGGACTACGAACGCAGCCGTGAGCCGCTCATCAAGCTCTACGAGAAGGCCAAGACGAGCCAGTGGAACGCCTCCACCGACCTCGACTGGTCGATCGATGTCGACATCGAGAAGGTCGTCCTCGCGAACATGGCGCAGAACCAACCCGATGGGTCGTCGTTCTTCGGCAACCTCGACCTCGCCGGCACGCAGTTCGCGAAGTGGACGGAGAAGGAGTGGGTCCGGCTCGCGATCGAGGGCAATAACTGGACGATGTCGCAGTTCATGCACGGCGAG
>SXJQ01000110.1 GCA_005779345.1 Actinomycetota bacterium | reverse complement strand
GTCACCCATCCGCTCGGGACGCGTTCGCGGCCTCGTGCTCGGCCCGCGCGTCGCGTTCCCGGCGTTCGGCGCGACCGCGCTCGTCGTCGTCGCCCTCACGTTCGGCGGTACATCGGGGGCCGAGCCCGTACCGGAATACCTGTCCGAAGACGGCGGCGTGCGCGATGCCGACGGCGACGCTCCCGCCGACGCGCAGGTCTACGCGATCGTCGGCGACTCGGTCGCTCGCAGCCTCGCGCCCGGGCTCGAGGCCGAGGCCGCGGCCCGCGCGGTCGGGTACGCGCAAGCGACGTTCGGTGGGTGTTCGGTCGGGCAGCTCCTCCGCCTCGACGAGCACGGCGACCCGTTCAGCAACGCGGCTCGGTGTGTGGAAGAGACGCGCGCCGCGTTCGACGCGCTCGTCGCGCACTCCGACCCCGACATCGTGCTCTGGTACAGCCAGCGCGAGCGGTACGCGGTCGAGGCCGACGGCGAGGTGCTCACCGCCGGGACCCCCGAGTGGGCGACCGCGGTGTTCGCCGACTGGGACGGCACCCTCGATCGCCTGACGGCGAGCGGGGCGCGGATCGCGCTCGTCCTCCCCGCGTACGGCAACGGCGGGCACACCGAACTCTGCGAAGGTGACGATCCCTACGCCCTACTCGAGCGCGAGGAGTGCAGAGCCGACAACGGCGCGCTCACCGGTGGCCCGCTCCGCGCCTTCTATCGCGTCTGGGCCGCCGGTCACCGCGATCGCGTCGTCGTCGTCGACGCCACACCCATCGTCTGTTCGGGCGAAGACCCGTGCCCGGCGGAGGCCGGCGGCGTCGCGCTCCGTCCCGACGACGGGATCCATTTCTCCGAGGCCGGCGCAGCGTGGGTCGCGCCGCGTCTGCTCGATGCGGTCGACGCTGCACTCGCGGCGTCGACCTGACCGCGGGTTCAGCCGCGCGGGTCGACCCGCGCGAAGCCCGTGTTGGGCTGTAGCACCTCGGGTACTCGGATCCCGCCGTCGGGCTCCTGGTAGTGCTCGAAGAGATAGACGAGTGTTCGGCTGATCGCGCACGCGGTGCCGTTGAGCGTGTGCAACGGCAGGGTGCCGCGCTCGCCCTTCACGCGGGTACCGAGGCGACGCGCCGAGTAGTCGAGATAGTTGGAGCACGACGTGACCTCGCGGTAGCGGCCCTCGCTCGGGAGCCACACCTCGAGGTCGTACTTCTTGGCCGCGGCATTGCCGAGGTCGCCCGCGGCGATGTTGACGACGCGATAGGGCAGGCCGAGCCCGCCGATGATCGACTCCTCGATCGCGAGGATCCGTTCGTGTTCCTCCCACGACCGGTCGGGCTCGGCGAAGACGAACATCTCGACCTTGTCGAACTGGTGAACGCGGAAGATGCCCCGCGTGTCCTTGCCGTAGGTTCCCGCCTCGCGACGGAAGCACGGCGACGCTCCCGCGTAGCGCAGCGGGAGTTCGTCGGCGCCGATGATCTCGTTGCGGTGCAACACCGACAGCGGGATCTCGGCCGTCCCGACGAGGAACAGTTCGCCGCCGTCGACCTCGTAGACCTGCGCGCGATCGGTCGGGAAGAACCCCGCTTCGACCATGGTCTGTTCGCGCACCAATACCGGTGGCATCACCGGGATGAAACCCTCGCCGACGAGCTTGCTCATCACCCACTGCACGATCGCGAGTTCGAGCAGCACCGCTTCGCGCATGAGGTACGCGAAACGCGAGCCGCTCACCTCGGCCGCGCGGTCACGATCGAAGAAGCCGATCCGCTCGCCGAACTCGGCGTGGTCGCGCGCGGGTGCAGCGCGCAGCGGACCGCCAACCTCCCGCAGCACGGTTCCCTCGTCTTCGCCACCGTCGGGCACCGACTCGTGCGCCGGGTTCGGTACCTGCAGCGCGAGCGCGTCGCATTCGGTCTCGAGCGTCGCCAGCCGCTCTTCCTCGGTCGCGAGCTCGTCCTTGAGCGCTCCCGCGGCAGCGATCTTGTCGGCACGTTGGTCGGCCGAGGCGCGCCCGATCTCCTTGCTCGCCGCGTTCTGGCGAGCGCGGAGGTCTTGCACGGTGGTGTGCAGCGCTCGTCGTCGCTCGTCGAGCGCGAGTAGCTCGTCGAGGAGTCCGGCGCGCACCCGTTTGCGCTCGATCCCGCGCCGGTATTCGGGCTCGTCGCGAAGGCGCTTGAGGTCGATCACCGCGCGCGGCCGCTGCGGTCGGGCCGACCGGGGTCGGCGGGGCGATCCCGACCGACGAGTTGGTCGGGCGGGCGGATGTCGGCGCGCAGACCGTCGACCCACGCCGACGCCTCGCGCCACGCCTTCGTGGCCGCGCGCCGCCGCACGACACCGGCCTCGTGCGGTCCGCCGACTGCGTAGCTACCGAGGAACTTCACGTCGGCCTGCTTGGCCGCGATGTTGCGGAGCGCGTCGGCGAGCAGTTCGTCGGCGACGTGACCGTCGAGGTCCATGAAGAAGCAGTAGTCGCCGAGCGACCGCTTCGTGGGGCGCGACTCGAGCTTGTTGAGGTTGATCGCCCGCGCTGCGAACTCCTGGAGGATCGCGAGGAGCGAGCCGGGGCGGTCGGCGCGCTGAAAGACCACGATCGAGGTCTTGTCGTGGCCTGTCGGCGCGGGGATCCCGCGCCCGACGAGAACGAACCGGGTGAGGTTCTCGGGGTGGTCCTCGATGTCGACCGCGTGCACGTGCAGGCCGTACCGCTGCGCGGCGAGCGCGTTGCAGACCGCAGCGAGGGGGCGCTTGCTCTTGGCGACCTCGCGCGCCGCGTCGGCCGTGCTGTTGGCGGCCGCGAACTCGGCCTCCGGGAGGTGCTCGGCGAGCCAGGCGCGACACTGCGCGATCGCGTGTGGGAACGACAGCACCGTGCCGACGTCGCGCAGCGCGACCCCCGCCCGGGTGGCGAAGTTCAGCGAGATCGGCAGATCGATCTCGCGCTGGATGAGCAGGTCGCTCTCGAAGGCGAGAGTGTCGAGCGTGACCGAGACACTGCCCTCGATCATGTTCTCGATCGGCACGACGCCGCCGTCGAAGTCGCCGCGTTCGACCGCGGCGATCACCTCGGGCACCGACCGCTGTGGTTCGCGGGGTATCGCCGCAAGGTCATCCTGCGTGAGGAGGGCCTCTTCGGCGAAGGTCCCCGCCGGCCCGAAGTACGTCACCCGTTGCACCGGCCGATGGTACGCGGCCGTGGGCGGGGTCAGGGTCGTACTTCGCGCACCTGTGCGGTCGCGACGTCGTACACGAAGCCCCGGACCGATCCCTTCTCGGCGACGAACGGGCTGTCGATGACCCGGGCGAGCGAACGCCGGACGTCGTCGTCGACATCGCGGAACGCGCCGAACTCGAAGGGCGGCCGAGCGCCCGACGCTGCGGCGAGGTCGTCGACGAAGCGCTCCTCATCGAGGTCGTGCAGGCCACAGTCGGTGTGGTGCATGAGGATCACCTCGCGCGTGCCGAGCAGCCGTTGGGAGAGAACGAGCGAGCGAATCACGTCGTCGGTGACGATCCCGCCGGCGTTGCGCAACACGTTGGCGTCGCCGCTCGTGAGGCCGAGCGCCTCATAGACGTCGATGCGGCAATCCATGCAGGTCACGATGGCCAGGCGCATCCGCGGGAACTTGGCGAGTTCGGAACGCCGCCGAACGGCGATCCGGTTCCGGGCGAGCAGGCGGTTGGTGACGTAGTCGGACCCCACGCTCTGGGCACGCTCGCCACGCTCGCCGTTTCGGACCTCGATCACGGCCCGAGCCTAACAGTGGAAATCGAATTCGTCAATTATGTGTCATATCTCATGCGAGGGCGCGGACCGGAACGCCGGGCTCCTTCCTACACTCGCGCCCGATGCACCACGACACGGAGAACGAGCGGACGCGGGTCGCGGTCCGGGCCGAACTCGTGGAGCGTCACGCCGTCGCCCGGACGTGGGCCGCCGATCACACGCTCTGGCAAGACGACCCGTCGGAGTGCGCGAACCGTCTGGGGTGGCTCGACGAGCCCGGCCGCGTGGCCGCCACGGCGCCAGCGCTCCTCGCGGACCGCACGCGATTCCGAACCGAGGGCCGGACCCACGTCGTCTGGTGCGGCATGGGCGGGAGCAGCCTGTTCCCCGAGTTGCTCGCCGCCAGCCCGCTCGCGCGCACCGACGGACTCGCGCTCACGGTCATGGACACGAGCCATCCGGCCGCCGTCGCGCGAGTCGCCGCCGCGCACGACCCGGCCACGACCCTCTACGTGTTCGCCTCCAAGTCGGGGACCACGCTCGAGACCCGCAGTCACCTCGACTTCTTCACGGCGACGGCGACCGGCGGCGGCGCGTTCGCGGTCGTCACCGACCCTGGCAGCGACCTCGAGGCGCTCGCGGCCGACCGTGGCTGGACGGTCTGGACCGCGAACCCCGAGATCGGTGGACGGTTCGCCGCGCTCTCCCACTTCGGCATGGTCGCCGCTGCGCTCGTCGGCATCGACCCGGCCTCGCTCGCCGGGTCGGCCACCGACCTCGCGGATCGCTGCCGCGCCGACCACGACAATCCCGCGCTCGATCTCGCCGTGTTCCTCGCCGCCGGCGCGCGAACCGGGCGCGACAAGCTCACGCTCGTCACCCCGCCGGCGCTGCACGGTCTCGGAGCCTGGGTCGAACAACTCGTCGCCGAGAGCACCGGTAAGCGCGGTGTCGGTCTGCTCCCCGTGGTCGACGAGCCGCTCGCCGGCCCCGACGACTACGGACCCGACCGGATGTTCGTCACCTACGGCGACGTCGTCGGGCTCGCCGCGTTACGCGCCGCCGGTCACCCGGTGTTCGACCTCGGCCCCGCGGCCGCGGCAGCACTCGGCGGCGAACTGATGCGTTGGGAGCTCGCGACGGCCTGGGTCGGAGCCGCGCTCGGGATCAACCCGTTCGACCAACCCGACGTCGAAGCCGCCAAACGCGCGGCCGGCACCGTGCTCGCCGGTGGAAGCCCGCCGGACGCGCCCGGCGATGCCGGCGCGCTGCTCGCGACGTTGCAGCCGGGTGATCACGTCGTGTTGCAGGCGTTCGTGGATCCGACCGTCGACACGCTCGCCGCGCTCGAACGTGTCCGCGTCGCGTTGCGGACGCGGTTGCGTTGCGCCGTGACCGTCGGGCTCGGACCGCGCTACCTGCACTCCACCGGACAACTCCACAAGGGTGGGCCCAACACCGGCGTGTTCCTGCAGGTCGTCGAACCCGGGTCGATCACGGTCGCGGTCCCCGGCCGCGGCTTCGGTTTCGGTGAACTCCTCGTGGCCCAGGCCGACGGCGACCACGCCGCACTCCTCGCCGCGCAGCGCCGGGTCGCGCGCGTCTCGCTCGCCGACGTGTTGGCACTCGCCTGAGCGGCTGCGATCACGCTGGCGGGCGCAGCGCCAGGCGGCATGCGAAGTACGATTCGGTCGTGTCGGAGTCCCGCGCTTGGACGTTCCTCTCGAACCACACCCACGTGCTCGTGTGCGTCACCGACGACCCCGAGGCACGACTGCGCGACATCGCCGAGCGAGTCGGTGTCACCGAACGGGCCGTGTCGATGATCGTCGCCGATCTCGAGGCCGGCGGGTACGTCGAGCGCGAGCGGGTCGGTCGGCGCAACCGGTACAAGGTCCTCCGTCGCGGGCGGTTGCGTCATCCCCTCGAGTCGCACCACACCGTCGGCACCCTCCTCGACGTCATCGCCGACGGCGAGCGCAACTGAGCCCAATCTGCAGCGGGGCCTCGCGCCGGGACCCCGGCGGTCGCTGCCCGGCTCGGGGGAGGCCGACCGACGTGCCCGGTTCGCGACGATCGCGGTAGGTTTCGCGACAGGTTGCGGCACCCGGCCGCCCGGAAGAGGAAGTCCGCCATGAAGGCTGCGATGTTCGTGGGAATCGGCGAGCCGCTCGCCATCGAAGACGTGACCCCGACCGCCCCCGGCCCGACCGACGTGGTCGTGCAACTCGGCGCTTCGGGTGTCTGTCACTCCGACCTGTCGATCAAGAACGGTTACGTCCCGATGCCGCCGGGCTACATCCTCGGGCACGAGGGCGCCGGCACGGTCGTCGATGTCGGCAACGAGGTCACCAAGGTGAAGGCCGGCGACAAGATCATCGCCTCGTTCATCCCCGCGTGTGGCGTGTGCATCCCGTGCCTGAGCGACCAGTCGCACCTCTGCGACACCGAGTTCGAGGTCATGATGGCGGTGCGCGGCAGCCGCGGCGACGGCAGTCCCTACCTGACGATGACCGGCCTGGGCACCTTCGCTGAGGCGATGACGGTCAACCAGTCGTCGGTCGTCAAGATCGACACCGATCTGCCGTTCGACCAGCTCGCGCTCATCGGCTGCGGGGTCACCACCGGCGTCGGCGCGGCGCTCAACACCGCGGGCGTGCACCCCGGTGCGACCGTCGCGATCATCGGTTGCGGTGGTGTCGGCCTCTCGGTGCTCCAGGGCGCGCGCATCGCCGGCGCCTCGCGCATCATCGCGATCGACCAGGGCGAGGAGAAGCGCAAGGTCTCCGAGGCGCAGGGCGCGAGCGACTATGTCGACTCGACCCAGGGCGACCCGGTCGCGCAGGTCCAGGCGCTCACCGGCGGCCGTGGTGTCGACTACGCGTTCGAGGTGATCGGGCTCCCCGAGACGACGCTCCAGGCGTACAGCATGGCCCGCAAGGGCGGTACGGCAGTGATGGTCGGCATGACCCGCGCCGAGGCGCAGGTCACGCTGCCGACGTTCGATCTCTTCTACAACGAGAAGACGTTGAAGGGCTGCAAGTACGGCTCCGCGCAGGTGCGCCGCGACTTCCAGCGCTTCGTCGACCTGATCGAGACCGGCCGCCTCGACACGGCGTCGATGGTGTCGCGTCACATCAAGCTCGAAGAGGTCAACGACGCCTTCACCGCGATGCAGAACCGCGAGGTCGTGCGTTCGGTGATCACCAGTTTCTGAGATTCGCCGGATCGATCGGTTCGGGCCCGGGGCAACCCGGGCCCGAGTCGCGTCACGAGGGGATGCACGATGAACTGGCCGGGACACTGGGCGACCGAGACCCCCGACAAGCCCGCGCACATCATGGCGAGCACGGGCGCGATCACGACCTACCGCGAGCTGAACGACCGCTCGAATCAGTTCGCGCAGCTCATGTGGGACGCAGGGCTCCGGTTCGGCGACCACATCGCGATCCTGATGGACAACAACGAGCGTTACCTCGAGGTCTGTTGGGCCGCGCAGCGCATGGGGCTCTACTTCACCGCGATCAACTGGCACTTCACGGCCGAAGAGGCGGCCTACATCATCGACGACTGCGATGCCCGGGTGCTCGTCGTCTCCGATGCCACGCGCGCCGTCGCTGCCGATCTCGTCACGATGACCCCCAAGGTCGAGGTGCGCCTCGCCGTCGGCGCCGACCTCGACGGCCACGAACGCTACGAGACCGCGATCGCGCGTCACCCGGCCGAGCCCGTCCCCGACGAGTGCGAGGG
>SXJQ01000008.1 GCA_005779345.1 Actinomycetota bacterium | reverse complement strand
CACCGCGAGGGCGGCGTCGCTCTCGCCGATCGCCGCGAGCGAGGCGATGCCGCCGAGCGACGCGCCGACGAGTGCGGGGCGGAGACCGCGCGGATGCCGAGCCGCGATCGCCGCGGCGACGGAGCGAACGTCGGCAGCGAAGCCCTCCAGTTAGTAGTACGCGGTCGGCGACCAATCGCTTTAGCCGTGTCCGCGCAGGTCGAGGTTGTGGACGCGCCAACCACCGAGCGCGAGCACGCCCGCCGTGTGGTGCCACGAATATCGCGTCTGTCCACCGCCGTGCAGCAACACGACGGGCGCCCCCTCGACCGGCCCGCCGACCTCGCCCCGCACGACCAGACCGTCGCCCGGGTGTTCGACCGGCGCGGTCGGTGGGCGCTCGGTCGTGCTGTCGGGTCGCGCGGTCTTCGAATCCTCGGACCTGATCGGAGGGACCAGGGGCGGGCCGGACGCGGGGTTCAGCGGGGAGGACACCGATCGAGACTACGACGCACCCGAGGCCACGACCCACCTGAGACGGGAGCCGCTGCGAGCAAGCGCACGCCGCACTCCAGCGGAGTGCGGCGTGCGGCGTGCGACCTGCCCTAGAGGAGTCTCGCGGCGTAGTGCGCGGCGACCTGCGCCGGGGTGAGCACGACGTCGTAGATCGCGAATTCGTCGTACTGCCCCGACATCGCGGACGAAGTGGGTCGGTTCGACCACCCGGTGAGGTTGCCGCCTCCGAGCCGCCAGAAACCGGTCGCCGCGTCGGGCGTGACGGTGGGGTTCGTGCCGACCGCGACACCGTCGACGTACAACGTCATCCCGGCCGCACCTTGCGTCGCGACGACGTGGTGCCAGTTGCCGTCGTTGTACGAAGCCGCGGTGAGCACCGTCTGCTGCGTACCGCCGGCGACGATGCCGTACGTGAGCCGACCGTTGTTGGTCATGTAGACGTGCCGGTCGAACGTCGCGCCCCACCCGGTCTGGGTGGCCTCGAACCCGACGATCTTGCCGCCCACGACGCTGGTGGTCCGGATCCACGTCTCGACCGAGAAGGTCGTCGGCGCGGCGACCGAGGCGTTGGAGTAGGCGAGCCCCGACGTTCCCGGGCTCGTCACGGCGGTGTTGCCGCCGGTCGCCAACGGACCCGCGACCCCGAAGGTGAGACCGGCGCGATACGTACCCGGTCGGTTGTTGATCGAGCTGTCGACGACCGCATTCCCGGCCGCCTCACCGAGGCGCCAGTACTGGGCCGGGGCATGGCCGCCGATCACCGCGGCGTATGTCGGCGCGGGCGGCGGCGGAGGCGGCGGGAGCTGGGTCGCGACCCCGCCGACGTATTGCGCGGCGATCTGCGGGGGCGTCAGCACCGACGTCCAGTACGACACCGCGTCGATGTCGCCCGTGAAGAAGTGGTTGATCGGCGCAGGCTGTCCCGAGAAGTTCGTGCCGAACACGGAGTGCACGTGGCGCAGGTCGACGTTGCCGACGCGCAGATATGTGTCGCCCGTTGGAATCTCGGGCGCGTTCGAGGCGAGCGCCGAGTTCCCCTGGAGCACACCGTCGAGGTAGATCGCGAGGTTCGCGCCGTCGAAGGTCGCCGACACGTGGTGCCAGGCACCGTCGTTGTAGGCGTAGCGCCCGCGAACGACCTGCATGGCGGGGTTGCGGCCGGCGCGTTGCGTGCGCACGCCGAAGGCGACCTCGCCGTTGTTGTCCATCCAGATCGCACGCTCGCCGACGAGTCCGAGCCCGGTCTGCGTGTCGCCGAAGCCGACGATCGAACCGCCGACCTGGGAGGTGCTGCGGAACCAGGCCGACAGCGTCAGCGCACTGGCTCGCGGGACGAGCGCGTTGGACGCGACGGCACCGGTGACTCCGTCGAAGCGCATCGCGGTCGCGTCGTCGACAGCACCGGCGACGCCCGTCGTGACCCCACCGACCAAGGTCCCCACCGAACCGTTGCCCGAGCTGTCGGCCACCGCAGGCCCGGTGTCGTCGAGCGACCAGCTGATGGCCGGCGTCTGGGTCGCGATCGTCGTCGCGTGGTTCGGCGGGTCGGCCGCGGGCACGAGCGCCGCGATCGAGGCCGGCGATTGTGCGTTCGCGGCGCCGTCGGTGACCGTGACCCGGTAGGTGTGGGTCGTGTTCGGAGCGAGGCCCGTGTCGTCGTAGCGGAGTTCGGGGAGCGACCAGGGGAACGACTCCACGGTCCACGTGTCGAGCGGCGTGAGCTCACCGTCGCGGAACAGCGCATAGGTGAGCGTCCCGTCTTCACGGTCGGAGGTGGTTGCGACCGCAACCGTGAGCGTTCCCTGTCCGGTGGGCGTGACGGTCGGTGCGGCAGGTGCGACGGGGGTCGAGTTCGCACCGGTCGGGCGGAAGCGCGTAATGCCCTGCTGGCCGGTGCCGTTGACCGTCGTGAAGTCGCCGCCGACGAAGAGTTGCGTGCCGTCGGTGGCCATGGAGTTCGGACCGACGTGCTCGACTCCTGCGCCGTTCGTGTTCGGCGTCCAGTGCGTGTACTCGCCCGTGGCCGCGTCCTGCGCGGCAAGGCGGTACCAGATGAAGTCGTCGGAGCTGCGCGGGCCGACGAACCCGTTGACCATGCGACCGCAGTCGTGGAGGTGCGACCCGCGGTACAGATGTCCGCCGACGAGCGCGATCGATTGTCCGGCGCCGAGGCATTCGGCGTTCCAGATCAAGGAGCCGTCGGCGAGATTCGCCTTGTACGTACCTTCCCAGCAACCCGCCTCGCGACCTGCCGCGGTGACGTAGGCGAGCGCGCCCGAGATCAAGATGTCGGTGACGTCGGCGTCACAACCGCCCTGGAGCGGTCGCGGGGCGATGCCGGTCGCCGCCCACGGGCGCAGCGCGCCGGTGATCGGGTCGAGCGAAGCGACGCCGCCCTGGTCGACGCCGTTGACCTGGTCGAAGACGCCACCGATCAGCAGGCGACTGTTGTTGGCCGCGACCGCGCCCGCATTGATGCGGCCGCTCACCGTCGCCGCGAACGTCGGAACGTTCGCGCCAGTGGTCGGGTTGAGTGCGGCGAGTCGCGTACGCGCCTGGCCGTTCATCCAGAGGAAGTCGCCACCCGCGTAGACCGCGGTCGGGCCTGCCATGATCGTGGAGACCGCGGCGCTCGCGTTGGCAGTGAAACCCGCGTCGAGGTTGCCGTTCGGGAGGACGATCGAGGCGATGCGGGTCTTGGCGACGCCGTTGACCGTCGTGAAGTCGCCGGCGATGTAGAGGCGGTTCCCGCTCGGCGACACGGCGAGCGAGCGCACGCGCCCGTTGAGGGTGACGTTGAAGTTCGTGACGAGCGCGCCGGTGTTCGCGTTGAACGCGGCGAGGTACGTCCGCGTCGTCTCGTTGGTGCCGGCGGCGGATCCTGGCGGGCGCACGGCCGTGAACGAGCCTCCCGCGTAGACGGTGCCGCCGGAGACGGCGAGCGTGTACACGGTGTTGTTCGTCTGCCACATCGTGGAGGCGGTGCCCGACAGCGGCGCGTCGGCGACGGCCGATGCCGTCGGCCCGTTCGGGACCACCAGGATCGCGCTCCCTGCGATCACCCCGGCGGCCGCGCCGCGAACCAGTCCCCTCACCCAGCGTCCGTGCATCTCTCACCCATCGTCGTGGTCCAGCGGTGCCCCGGCCCGAGGCACCTGCAGCGAAGTCCGGCTCACATGGAGCACGAGGCGCGGCCCCGCCGAGACGCCGCACCCGTGCCCGCCCTCACGGCCGGAACGAGGAGTTTGGCCGAAGGGTTCGAGAAAAGCAACTCTCCGTGGGATTTTGGTGACCTGTCACCACTACACGTGATATTTCGACTGCTTGACGGCGCTCGCGCCTGGACCACCGGCATGCCAAGCTCACCCAGACCCGTCGATCTCACCCAGACCCGTCGATCGGAGAGCCCCGTGCAGCACGTCCGTCTCGGCCACAGCGGCCTCCAGGTCTCGCGCCTGTGCCTGGGCACGATGACCTTCGGCCTCCAGGTCGACGAAGCCGACTCGATCACGATCCTGGACCGTGCCGCCGAGGGCGGGATCAGCTTCATCGACACCGCCGACGCCTACCCGCTCGGCGGCGACCTGACGACGGCGGGCCGCACCGAGGAGATCGTCGGCCGTTGGCTGCACGGTCGGCGCGACGACTTCGTGCTCGCGACCAAGTGCTTCGCTCCAACGGGGCGCCGCCCCTGGCACATGGGCAACAGCCGTCGACATGTGATCGACGCCGCCGAGGCGTCGCTGCGTCGACTGGGCACCGACTTCATCGATCTCTACCAGCTCCACTTCGACGATCCGGGCGTCCCGATCGACGAGACGCTCGGCGCGCTCGACTATCTCGTCCACGCCGGCAAGGTGCGCTACATCGGCTGTTCCAACTTCCTCGCGTACCGGCTCGCACTCGCGCTCGGCCGCAGCGACACCCTCGGGCTCGCTCGATTCGTCTCGGTCCAGCCGCGGTACAACCTGTTGTTCCGCGAGTTCGAACGCGAGCTGCTCCCGCTCTGCCTCGAACAGGGTGTCGGCGTGATCCCGTTCAACCCGATCGCGGGCGGGATGTTGACGGGCAAACACGACCGTGCGCGCACCCCCGACGAAGGCACACGCTTCACGCTCGGCAACGCGGCCCGCACGTACCAGGATCGCTATTGGCACGACCACGTCTTCGATACGGTCGACGCGCTCGCAGCGATCGCGGCCGAGGCCGGCGTCGCGCTCGCGACCCTCGCGGTCGCCTGGACGCTGCGACATCCTGCAATCACGGCACCGATCATCGGTGCGAGCCGCGCCGGTCAACTCGATGCCACCCTCGCGGCCGTCGACTTCGTGATCGATGACGACATCGCGGTGCGCATCGACGAGTTGACCGCCCCGTACCGCCGCGGCGACGCACCCCGCTGACACGCGCTCGGGCCGCGCGACGCGAACCGTGGCCGGCCACCGAAGTGACCGGCCACGTTCCGGGGGAATGATCGCGACCTGGCCGCATCGGCTCAGGCCGTCGCAGTGCTCAGGCCGTCGCCGTCTCGTCCGCGTCGGCGGTGGGCACCTCGGGGCGCTCACCGTTCACCATCGCGGTGATCCGCTCACGCGCGTCGTCGACGAGTGCGTCGATCAGCGTGTCGATGTCGACGCCCTCGGCCTCGGCGATCTCCGCGAGCGTCGAACCGCCTTCGAGCTGCTCGCGCAGCGCGTCGACCTCGAGGCCGAGCACCTCGGCGGCGGTGTCGAGGTGCTGCCCGCCACCCGGGCCACGGTGTCCGCCCATGCCCCCAGGACCGCCGTGCCCACCAGGACCGCCGTGCCCGCCGGGGCCCCCAGGGCCGATTTCGCCGTT
Organism: Actinomycetota bacterium; assembly: GCA_005779345.1. Taxonomy (GTDB): domain Bacteria; phylum Actinomycetota; class Acidimicrobiia; order IMCC26256; family PALSA-610; genus SXJQ01. The sequence continues at coordinate 1,332 of SXJQ01000008.1, read as the reverse complement.
CACCATCGCGGTGACGCGGTCGACGAGGTCGGCCTCGATCTCGGTGGCGCGGGCCTCGTCGAGGTCGCCGGCCTCCACCGCAGCGTCGAGGTGCGCCGTCGCGTCGGCGACCATCGCGTCGATCAGCGTCTGCAACTCGACGCCCTCCGCCTCGGCGATCGTGGCGAGGGTCGCGCCGTCTTCGCCGAGCGCGGCACGGAGTTCCTCGGCGGTGAGACCGAGCGCCTCGGCCGCCGCGTCGAGGCCGCCGACGCGCGGGCCGTGGAAGTGCCCGCCCGGGTCGGTCGTGTCGTCGGTCGCACTGTCGTCCGCTGCGGTCTGGGCCGACGAGGTCGACGGCGATCCGAGGGCCAGCCCGCCGAGGCCGCCCGCCGTCACGACGGCGGCGACCGCGCCGGCGCGCAGCCAACGGGTGCGCCGCGACTCGGTGCTCCAGCCCGACCCATCGGGCCGGAACTCGGCGGAGGTGGCGGATCGGGGTTCGGGATCTCGGCCGAGATCGTGGTCGAGGTTCATGGGGGACTCCTTGTTTCGGGGTGACCCGGGGGGATCCGGGTATCCGGGGTGACGATCACCACGATGGACCGCCAAGCTCAGCGTCGGCTGAGAGCCGGCGGCGACCTCGCGGTGAACCCGACCGATCGGGTGGGGCGCGGTTCTCGGCAAACTCTGCGCCGATCCACGGCTGGTCGCCATCTGGCCCCCGCATCGTTGTCGCATGACTCGTGCCTCGAACCACCCGATGCTCCGTCGTCCGATCGCCGGTCTCACCGGCGTCACCGCGGCCGCGCTGCTGCTGTTCGGCGCCTGCGGAGGCTCGGGTTCGGGAGCGACCGACGGGGTCGCAAGCCTCGCTGGTGACAACAGCAACGACACCACGGAGACCACCCTCAGCGCCGAGGATGCTGAGGCCGTCTTGCTCGACTGGGTCGAGTGCATGCGGGGCGAGGGTGTCGACCTGCCCGATCCGACCGTCGACGACGACGGCAACCTCACGCTCGGCGGACCTCGCGGACCCGGCGGGCCCGCAGGTGGCGCCGGTGCCGCGGACGACGGCGAAGCGGGCGCGGCCCCCCAGCCCGATCGCGAGTCACGCGAGGCCGCCCGCGAAGTGTGCGGCGACCCACCGCAATCCGCGTTCGGCGGCAGTGACCGCGAGTTCGACCGCGACGCGATCCAGGAGGCCGCACTCGCGTTCGCCGAATGCCTGCGAGACGAGGGAATCGCGGACTTCCCCGACCCCGACCTCTCCGGATTCGGTCCGGGGACCGGCCCGCCGGACGACGCAGCCGACGACGGGAGCGATCGGCCACGCGGGCCGTTCGGCGACGT
>SXJQ01000109.1 GCA_005779345.1 Actinomycetota bacterium | reverse complement strand
GCTTGACCGGCTGTGGCGACTCCGGGCCGAGCTCGGAGGTGGCGGATTCCACGGCGGCCAACTCGACAGCCACTTCCACCCTCGACGCCCCCGCTCCGCCGCCCGCGCCGGCGCAGTTGCCGGTCGACGGCAACACCGTCGAGCGATACGAACCGCGGTCGAAGCACTCGCTCGCGACACTCGCGCGGCGCCGATTCGTCGAGTTGCTCCGCGAACACCCTGCCGGTACCGGACTCACGGTCGACGAAATCACCGCCGACCTCGCGTTCCGTCAACCACGGTGGTTCACCACCGACGTCGTCACCCAACTCGTCGGCGAGGCACGCGTCCTCGGGCTCGTCCCCGCCGACGGCCCGATCGGGCTCACCGCGATCGCCCGGCACGTACTCGCCGACGCACCCGGCCTCGCCGACGCCCTCGCCGACAGCCCGACCGCCTTCACCGTGCAGGGCGACCACACGATCATCGCCCCACCGCGTCTCGACTCCGATCTCGATGCGATGCTCGCCCGCCTCGCGGTGCTCGAGTCCGATGCGGGAGCGCGCATCTATCGCATCACCGATGCCAGCGTCGGCACCGCGCTCGATTCGGGACTCGACGCCGAGGCGATCCTCGCGTTCTTGCACGAATACTCGACCGTCGAGATCGCCCCGAACGTGGAGCGCACGGTCCGCGATGCCGCGGAGCGGCACGGCCGCCTGCGCATCGGCAGCGCGCTCACCTGGATCGCCTGCGACGATCCCGTCCAGCTCCTGCGCGCCGTCGCCGTGAAGGCCGCCAAGCTCACCGTGGTCACACCGACCGCCGCGGTGTCGACCCTCCCCGAAGACAAGGTGCTCGCGGCGCTGCGCACCAAGGGCGTCGCGCCCGCGCGTGCCGACGCCGCGAACGAACCGAAGGCCCGGCTCCGGCGTCGGCGCGACATCACCGATCTCGGCCCGCGCGCGGTGCTCCTCGACGATCCGAGCCACGTCGACGAACTCGCCAAGCAGCTCGTCGAGGCGGCCCCCGACCACGACCTCGTCCGCGCGACGATCCCCACCCGCGACTGGGACGACGCCTGGGACGACGAATGACCGACCCGCTCAACCCACTCATCGTCCAGAGCGACCTCACCGTGCTGCTCGAGGTCGCCTCGCCCAAGGCCGACGACGCGCGCGGTGAACTGGCGCGCTTCGCCGAACTCGAGAAGTCGCCCGAGCACGTGCACACCTACCGCATCACCCCGCTGTCGTTGTGGAACGCGGCTTCGGCCGGGCTCCGCGCCGACACGGTGACCGCCGCGCTCGTCGAGTACGCGAAGTACCCGGTGCCCGAGAGCGTCGTGCACGAGGTCCGCGATCAGATGGGTCGCTTCGGTCGGTTGCGGATCGTCCGCGACTTCGACTCCGGTGGCCTCGCGCTCACGAGCGGCGAACCGGCGCTCCTCGCCGAGGTCGTCCGCGACCGCCACGTCGCCGAACTCATCGGCGAGCGGCTCGACGGCAACCGGTTCGCGGTGCGGCTCGGCGATCGCGGTTCGCTGAAGCAGGCGCTGATCCGGCTCGGCTGGCCGGCCTCCGACGAGGCCGGCTACGCCGACGGGACCTCGCTCACCCTCGACGTCACCTGCGAACTGCGCCTCTATCAGTCCGAGGCCGTCGAGCAGTGGTGGACCGACGGCAGCGCGGCGGGTGGCAACGGTGTGCTCGTCCTGCCGTGCGGCGCCGGCAAGACCGTGATCGGGATCGCCGCGATCGCCCAATGCGGCGTGCACACGTTGATCGTCGCGACCTCGATCTCCGCGGCACGCCAGTGGATTCGCGAGATCCTCGACAAGACCGACCTCGACCCGAGCCTGATCGGCGAGTACAGCGGCGACCACAAAGACATCCGACCGATCACCGTCGCCACCTATCAGGTACTCACCTGGGCCCACCCGGGCATCGACGAGAGCGCCGACCTGTTCGAGCGCCACCCGCACCTCGCGTTGTTCGACCAGCGTCAGTGGGGGCTCGTCATCTACGACGAGGTGCACCTGCTCCCCGCGCCCGTCTTTCGAGCGACCGCGCGCATCCAAGCCGTCCGCCGGCTCGGACTCACCGCGACGCTCGTGCGCGAAGACGGCAAGGAAACCGACGTGTTCTCGCTCATCGGACCGAAGCGCTACGACGCGCCCTGGCGCGAACTCGAAGCGCAGGGCTGGATCGCGCCGGCGACCTGCACCGAGATCCGCGTCGAACTCTCCGACGATCTCCGCATGGAGTACGCGGTCGCCGAACCGCAGCAGCGCTACCGGTTGGCGGCGACGACTCCTGCCAAGCTCGTCGTCATCGAACGGCTCGTCGCGCTCCACGCCGACGATCACGTGCTCGTCATCGGCCAGTACCTCGATCAGCTCCGGGCCGTCGCCGCGCTGCTCGACGCGCCGCTCATCACGGGCCAGACGAGCCAGCGGGTCCGCGACGAACGCTTCGAAGCGTTCCGCAACGGCGAGCTCACTCGTCTCGTGGTGAGCAAGGTCGCGAACTTCTCGATCGACCTGCCCGAGGCCAACGTCGCGATCCAGATCTCGGGCGCGTTCGGGAGCCGCCAAGAAGAGGCACAGCGACTCGGCCGCGTGTTACGACCCAAGCACGACGCCGGGACCGCGCACTTCTACACGATCGTCGCCCGCGAGACCGTCGACCAGACGTTCGCGGCGAACCGTCAACGGTTCCTCACCGAACAGGGCTACCAATACGCGATCGTCGACGCCGACGAACTCTGACCGAGATCGGCGAACGTCGGGCGCTCAGCCGAGCGCCGTCGACGCCGGGTTGCGCTCCCACCGGCAGCGACCCGACCGCTTCGCGGCGTACATCGCGGCGTCGGCCTGCTGCATCAGCTCCTCGCCCGAGGCGATCCCGACGCCCGTCGTGGCGATCCCGACACTCGCGGTCACGTGCACGGCTGTCCCGAACCGCAACCACGGCTCGGCGACCGCCGCGACGACGCGGTCGGCGACGTCGACGACATCGCGGTCGTCGTCGACCTGTTCGAGCAGGATCGTGAACTCGTCGCCGCCGAGCCGGCCGACCGTGTCGCAGTGCCGAACCGCGGAGACGATCCGCTGCGCCGCCTCGACGAGGACCGCGTCGCCGATGTCGTGGCCGAGCGAGTCGTTCACCTGCTTGAAGCCGTCGAGATCCAAGAACAGAAGGGCAATCGCCCGCTGATCGCGTGCCGCGCGTTCGCACGCCTGCACGAGATGCGCTGCGAACGCGGCGCGGTTCCACAGGCCCGTGAGCGCATCGTGGCCGGCATCCCACACGAGGCGCTCCTCGAGCAATCGTCGCTCGGTCATGTCGTGGAGGTTGATCACCACGCCCGCGCCGGTCGCGGTCTGCCGGCCCGTGACGGTCGCCTCGGCGATGCGCGGTTCACCGGAACGATGCGCGAGATGCATGTCGATCATGACCGAACGCCCCGGCGTTCCCGCGATCGACCCCAACACCTCGCGCGCGTCCTGCGGCGGGTCGGTGGCGAGCACATCGTCGATCGACCTCCCGACGAGGCTCGTCGGCTCGTAGCCGAGCAGACCTTCGATCGCGGGGCTCACGTATCGAATCGTGCCGTCGGCGTCGACCTCGGCGATGACATCGGTCGCGTGTCGCACGAGCGAACGGAAGTGCTCCTCGCTCTCGCGCAACTCGTCTTCGGCGCGTTCGACACGCTCGGCGGTCGTGCCGAGGATGCGCGACACCAGCACGAGGCAGGCCGCGCCCGAGATCGCCACGAAGTGCGCGAGCCGCGGTTCGATCATCGTCGGTGCAACGTCGAACGCGAGGAGCATTTCGCCGGCGCCGATCGCCGCGAGGTTCCACGCGATCGCGGGACGCCACGACCGAGCGCCGGCGATCTCGAGCATCTCCGCGGCGCCGAGCGCGTAGCCGATCGCGAGGATCGAGCCCCAACCCGTCGCGTACAGCACTGCGGTCGTCGTGATTGCCGACACGGCGACGCGGGCGTGGAGGCGCAGCGTCGAATCGGGTACGGCATTCAGCCAGGCGTTCGCGGCCAGGTTCGCGGTCGCCGCGAACGCGAGGAGCCCGACGATCACCGGGTAGGAGACGGGAGCGAGGAGGTCGAAGCGTTGGAGCACCCAGAACCCGCCCACGCCGAGCGGAATCGACGCGTAGACACCGAGTGATGTCAGCAATCCTCGTACGATCTCACGCCGCCCCGGCTTCACCCTCGGATGATCGGCACCCCACCGCCCCGCCTGTAGCGGCTCCCCGGCTCGGCCGAGCTAGGGCGCCCAGGCCGCCGTCGTCGCCTGCAACGGCTGGCTCACGCCGGCGCTGTAGGTCGCGGCCGAGCCCGCCGTGCCGCCGGGAGCGTCGAAGTACATCGTGCGGACCCCGACGAGGGTGGCGGTACAGCCCTGCGCCGGATCCGTGCACGGCAGCGCGCTGTTGATCCACATGCCGCTCGACGCGTACGCAAACGCGTCGCCCGTGCACTGGGGATCCGACGGCGTCGAGTCGTCGAGGTGGTACGACGTCACGCTCGCCGGGGTCCAGCTCGTCGTCAGCCGACCGATGTTGGTCACCGTCCCCTGCGCACCGGTGATCTGCTCCCACTCCCCCGCCCCCGCGGTGATCGCGTCGGGCACGCCGTCGACGGCCACGCCTGCCGGGTTGAGCTGGTTGCGGTAGGTCATGCCCACCGCCGCGGGGCTGTAGTCCATGAAGTCCATCACCTGGGGGATCGCATGCACCCGCAGATCCGTCCGGATGTCTTCGCGGCGGTCGTAGAAGAAGTGGGTGCGTTGCGTGTTCGGACCGCTGTTCGCGCCGAGGTACGAGCGGATCGCGCGCACCGGACCGCTCTTGTTGGTCACGAACACGCCCTCGGCCGACCCGAACGGACCGGTCGCGTCGAACGTGTCTTCGCTCCGCACGCACGTCGTCGGCCCGAACAGCACCTTCTGACGATCGAGGATGTCGACCCCGCTCGCGCCCGGCGCGGTGACCTCGAGCCGGTCGCTCAGCCAACGATCGGCGAAGTGGTGCTTGTAGGTCGCGCCGGTGACCAACGTGTTCTCGGGGTTCGGTCCGGCGGTGCGGCTGTAGGTGGTCTTGTAGTTGCCCGACAGCAGCCGGAAGGCGTACCGCACGTACTTCACACGGGCGCCCTGCACGAGCCCGCTACCGCTCGCCTTGCGGAACAGGTAGACGAACCCTTCGCTCCCGGGCGCGAGTGGGTCGGTCACATGGATCTCGACACCCGACCCGGGCACCACACCGGTCGGCTGCGAACCACCCGGAGACTCGACGCCCGCATCGCGGGCCATGAACACGAGCTCGTCGTCACCGTCGAACTTCGTGTTGGGATCGTTGCCGGTGAAGGTCGCCGACGACGTGTACACGAGCTGGTTCACGAGCCCGGGTTGACTGCCGTAGAACACCGCGGCGGCATCGTTGTAGATCTTGCCGAAGTTGACGACTGCCCGCTCGTCGATCTGGATCGGGAGCTGCGCCCAGGCGCTCCCCGTCCAGCGGAACCCGACGATCGTGGCGCGGGCTCCGTCGACCATGGTCGGCAGGTCGGCACCGGTGAGCACGACCGGGTCAGCGGGGCGGGCGAGCGGTGCCGCCGTGGCCGATGATCCGGGCACGATCGAGACGATGGCAGTCGCGGTCGCGACCACGACGAGTTGGACGACACGGCGGCGCATCGACGAAGTCGATCACGCAGCGTGACGCGCGGTCAACCGTCGCTGTCGTCGTCCCCGCCGCTGCCGTGACCGTCGCTGTTGCCGTGACCGTCGCTGTTGCCGTTGCCGCGCTCGTCGTCGGACCCGTGACCATGGTCGGAGTTGCCGTGACCGTTGCTGTTCCCCGGACCGTCGGAGTCGTCGTCCGCGTCGGCGGAGTCGTCGTTCGCGTCGGAGTCGTCG
>SXJQ01000108.1 GCA_005779345.1 Actinomycetota bacterium | reverse complement strand
CCACAAGGCCGACCCGAGGTCGTACCCCGACGAGAAGCAGACGCCGGCGCCGCGCAGGATCGTGACGTGCACATCGGCGTCGTCGTCGTGCGCGTGCAACGCGTCGAACAGCTCACCGCGGAGTGTGCCGTCGATCGCGTTGCGCTTCTCGGGTCGGTTCAGGGTGATCCGCGCGACGTGTTCGGCGGGCTGATCGACGAGGACCGTGCGGTACGAACTCACGCCGCGTTCCCGGATCCGGAAGGTGCGGCGGCGCGGGCAGCTTCGGTGGTTCCGGCGAGTTCGGCCAAGAGTGCGAGCGCCTCGTCTTGGTGCGTACGGACCACGAGCGTCGTCGCGCCGCAGTTCTCCCAGGCGGCCCAGCGCTCCCGGATGCGCGCGCCCGATCCGTAGAGACCACCACTGTCGATGAACTCGTCGGGCACCGCGGCCGCAGCTTCGTCGTGGCGCCCCGCGAGGAACAGCTCCTGGATACGCGCCGCGGCGTCAGGGAACCCGACGCGGGCCATCGACTGGTTGTGGAAGTTCATCGAGGGGTGCCCCATCCCGCCGACGTACATGGCGATGCGGGGTTTGGCAGCCGCGAACGCGGCGGCGACGTCGTCGGTGAGGTGCACGGTGAGCGACGGCGCGCGCTCGAAGTCGTCCCAGGCCACCCCGTCGGTGCGGCGGGCGAGGCCGGCCCGCAGGCGCGGCGCGAAGTCGGTCGTCATCATCTCGGGCCGGAAGCCCATCGGGATCCAGCCGTCGGCGATCTCGCCCGCGAGCTCCACCATCTGGGGCCCTCCCGCGGCGATCCAGATCGGCAGGTCGTGCGTATGCAGGATGGATCGCAGTGGCTTGCCCATCCCGGTCGCATCCGCCCCGGCGTAGGGCACCGAGATCGTTGCGCCGGCGTGCTCGACAGGCCCGTCGCGCCGCCACACCTGTCGACAGATCGCGACGGTGTCGCGCATGCGGGCCGCGGGCCGCGACCATGGCTGGCCGTACCAACCCTCGACGACCTGCGGTCCCGAGAGACCGAGCCCGAGGATCGTCCGGTTCCCGCCCGCGAGCGCATCGACGGTTGCCATCTGCATCGCGGTCGCAGTCGGCGTGCGCGCGGAGATCTGCACGATCCCCGTCGCGAGTCGGATCCGCTCGGTGTGCGCGGCGATGTAGGCGAGGGGCGTGATCGCATCCGATCCGTACGCCTCGGCCGTCCAGACCGAGTCGTACCCGAGTGTTTCGGCCCGGCGGATCTGCTCGACCGGGACGCGCAACCCCTTGCCTGCCCACAAGTCGAGTCCGAGTCCGAGTTTCACGAGCCCGACCCTACGGCGGTCCCACCGCGCGGCGCTACCGACACGCACCGTTCCACCCCGCCTGTCGACCTCGCCTGTCCTCCCCGCCTTGCACCCCAGCCTTCGTTGAGCGGTCGGCCGCGCATGACACGCCGCTCCGCTCAACGAAGCGGGATCAGCACCTAGCCTGGTCGGGCAGGCGCCCGTAGCTCAGATGGACAGAGCAGGGGACTTCTAATCCTCAGGTCGCAGGTTCGATTCCTGCCGGGCGCGCCGCGAGTCGCGGCCCGACGGTCGCCGGCCGACAACCGGCCGACAACCGTTGGGCCTCCCGGTCAGCGTTGGTGTCGTTCGAAGAACTGCCAGAACAGGGTCGCCGCGTGCACGCTCGCCGACGCCGTGATCCGCGTCGCCTTCCCCGGCGTCGCGTTCGGGTAGTGATGCTTCACGCCGTCGAGGAGCATGAAGGTGTAGCTGTTCCCCGCCGCGTTCCCCGCGACCGGTTGGGTCCACTGCAACGTCGTGTACTGCGGCGCAGGCCACGTCGCGCGCCAGGCCACCCCCGCCCAATCGGCGACCGCGATCGGAGTGCCGGCGACGTGCTCGAGCCCGAGCGAGGCCTGCGCGCGGCGGAACACCCAACCGAGGTAACGCTCCATCGACGCCGGGTCGAGCGGGAACTCCGTGATCGTCGGCTCCCCGATCGAGACGAGGTAGGCATTGACGCCGTCGACGAACTTCGGGTCCTCGGTACCGAGTCCCAGCGCGACCGGGATCGCCGTCTGGGGCGGGTCCTGGAGGTGCGGCGGGGTGATCGTCTCGACCGGGACACCGTTCGCGTCGAGGCACGGTCCGCTGGGCCCCGCCCACGATCCGATCGCGGCGAACACGTCGGCGTGGGTGATGGCGAGCGTCTGCGCGAACGCAGAACCGTTGGAGAATCCCGATGCGTAGACGCGTGTGTCGTCGACATCGGAGCTCACGCCGAGGTCGGCGAGCATCTCGTCGACGAACGCGCCGTCGTCGGCCGGGTACGCCGCGCCCGCCGGCCACGACCGCGGTCGCTGCGACACCTCGCAGGCGAGCCCGAAGTCGTGCCACTTCGTCGACCGCCGTCCGGTGTCGACGATCGTGTAGGTCGCTCCGGTCGGGAACACCGCGATGAACCCCTCCTGCTCGGCGACCTCGCGCCAGCCGGAGATGTCGTAGAACTGCTCACCGTTGCCGCCACTGCCGTGGAACATGAACACGACCGGCAGCGCCGCACCGGTTGCCGCGGCCGAGGGCACGTACGCGACGAACCGGCGCCGCAACCCGCCCGCGTCGATCGTGCGACAGTTCGCCGCGCCTGCGACCATCGGGGTTCCCGCGCTCGCGACCCGGCCGGGGCAGATCCGCGACCAACTCGCGGGAATGCCGGTGGCCGCGTCGGCATCACCTCCCGTCGCAGCCGTGATCCCGGCCGACGCGATCGCGACCACCGTCACGATCCCCGCCCATCTCCGCAAACCTCGCAACACCATCACTGCCTCCTCTGAGGGACACTTCGACTTCGGTGACGGTACGAACGGAATGTCAGGCTCCGATGAAGTCGCGGATCGGATCCTGTCAGGGCGACCCGCTTCCCGCGCACTTGCGCACCATTCGTGTGCAGTTCGCGGCTCGACGCTTCGACTTCGCGCTGCGAGCCGGGCAGAATCGCGACGTGCCGGACCTGACTGTCGTTGCGACGCCCTTCTACTTCGGGACCATGGGTGCGGAGCACCTCTACCTGAAGAAGCGCGCCGAGGTCGAGGGGCCATCGCCCGCCGACTACGAGCGGCGCGACACGATCACGAGCCTGTCGATGGGCGTCGGCAGCCTGCTGGCACCGTTCCTCGTCCCGAAGATGTTCGGGCCGCTCACCCCGGGCAAAGGGCGATACGGCAAGGCACTCGTCGCGACGGCGGTCGGCGCGGCCGTTGCGACCACCGTGGCCGACCGCCTCGCGCAGCTCGACGTCGAACCGGGCGAACCCGCTGCAGCCGGCGAGCCCGGCGACCTCGGCGAGCCGAGCCAACCCGGCGAACCTGCGAGCCGCGAGCGCCGGCGTCGCATCGCGAGCGCCGCACGCAAGATCGCGAAGGCGAGCAGTGTCGTTGCCGTGGCCGCGGGCGGCGTCGCAATTACGACGACGTGGACCTCGCGGCTCAACATGGATCGGATGTGGCAGCGTCGCAAGGCCCGCGACCTCGGAGCCGGCCCACTGACGCTCGCCGCCGCGACGATCGGTTGGGACTTCATCTACTACTGGAACCACCGATTCATGCACACCAGTCGGTACATGTGGGCGATCCACGTCGTGCACCACTCGAGCGAGCGCTACAACCTGTCGACCGCGTTACGCCAACCCGTCGCCGATGCACTCGGGACGTTCGCGCCGTACAGCCTCATGACGCTCGTCGGAATCCGCCCGACGGTCATCGCGCAGGCGCGGGGCATCAACCTCTTGTACCAGTACTGGATCCACACCGACACCATCAAGACGCTCGGGCCCTTCGAAGAGATCTTCAACACCCCGTCGCACCATCGCGTGCATCACGGAAAGAACCGGCGCTACATCGACCGCAACCACGGGAGCATCCTCATCCTCTGGGACCGGCTGTTCGGCACCTTCGCACGCGAGAACGACGACGAACCGGTCGTCTACGGGTTGACGACCAACATCGACACCTTCAACCCGGCGCGCGTGATCGGGCACGAACACGCCGCGATGCTGCGCGACGTGAGCAACGCCCGGACGTGGCGCGATCGGCTGTCGTTCGTGCTCCGCGGTCCGGGGTGGGCGTATGCACGTCACCGCGCCGACGCCGAACTCGCCGCGGCCTGAGCCGCTGGCTCGCCTCGACCGACGTCAGGCGATCGATACCCCCGCGAGCACCCGCGCGAACTGCTCATCGGTGACCGTTGCCGGTTCGGTGGTGTCGAGGAAGTCGGTGAGCACTCGCACGAAGCGCTCGGGAGCTTCGCAGTGCGGGAAGTGGCCGACGCCGGCGAAGATCTCGACGCGACTTCCGGGCAGCGTGGCCTGCGCATCGGCGGCGTGGTGGCTCGGGATGATCGCATCGTCGGATCCCCACACGATCAGCGTCGGGATGTCGGCGGCCAGCGGCAGCCGGTCGTGTGCGCTCACCCGCTGACCACCCGAACCCACGACCGAGCGCAGGGTGCGCGTGAACGCGGCACGCGTCTCGGGGTCGGTGAGTGATTCGTAGCTCTGCCAGATCTGGTCGACGTACGCCGACGGATGCAACCCGACCCGACGTAGCCCGCCGAGCAGGCCGCGACCGGCGTTGCGGAAGAGCGAAGCGAACAAGATCGGATAGACGACCTCCGCGCCGGGAATCGCGAGCGCCCGCAGGAGCGGCGAAACCTCGCGGCCGAGGCCACCGGATCCGACGAGCACGAGCCGTTCGCAGCGCGTCGGGAACTGGTACGCGAACTGCATCGCGACGCCCCCGCCGAGCGACTGGCCGATGATCGTGCCGCGCTCGAAGCCGAGCGTCACGATGAGGTCGCGCACGATGCTCGCAAAGGCGCCGAGCGAGTAATCGCCGTCGATCGGCTTCGCGGAACGACCGTGCCCCGGAAGATCGGGAGCGAGCACCGTGAAACGTTCCGCGAGGGCGGGGACGACCCGGTCCCACGTCGCGCCGCTGCCCGCCATACCGTGGATCAGCACGACGAGCGGGCCGTGCCCTTCGAGGCGATAGACGACCTCACGACCGTGGATCAACACCTGCTCCATCCCTGGCCTCCAGTTCCGGAACGCTCGGCACACTCAGGGTACCTGCAGCAACGCAATGTCGTCGGCGCGCGCGGCGGAGATCGGGAGGAGGCGGGCCGAGGTCGTCCTGTACCATGACCGGACCTTGGTGGCTGTAGCTCAGGAGGTTAGAGCGTCGGGTTGTGGTCCCGAAGGCCGGGGGTTCGAGTCCCCTCAGTCACCCCAAATCGATCACGAGATCGGCCCAATCAAGAGAGCAACATCGCGATCCGCACGCGTGCGGCATGCGTGTCGGTGTCGACCACGACATCGTGTTCGGTGCCGTCACGGTCGTCGACCACGAGCGATCCGACGACCGTGACCGCGAGCGATCGCCGCTCGACCCGCACGTGCTCGCCGAGCAACGCGAGCAACGCTGCGGGCCGGCCGCGACCCACCGGCAGCGCCTCGACGATGTCGTCGGGAACGACCAAGAGGTCGTCGCCGTTCGCGACCAGGATCGCGGCGGCGAGAGGATCGTCGCCGAACCGCGAAGCCAAGACCGCGGTCGGCGGTAGCTCGACGCTCGCTCGGAGCAGGTCGGCGAGGTTCGTCGGCGGGCCGAGTGCGAGGAGCGCGTCGGCGGCCGCGAGCGCACGCGGATCGGGTGCGCCCGCGTAGACGAGCGGGACCGGTCGGGCCGCGGCCGAGAGCAGGCTCCGGGCGATCTCGGCGCCCTCGAGCGCGGCCGCCCCGTTCGTCGAGATCCCGACGAGCCGGACGTTCGGGTGGGCCGCCGCGGCGAGGAGCCCGGCGGCGTCGGCGGGATCGTCGGAGAGGTCGAGGTCGAGCCAGAGTCGCAGCGTCACGGCCCGGCGAGCACCGAGCGCAACGCTTCGGCGACGGTGATCGATGTGAACTCGAACCCGTCGGCCTCGAGGGCCTTCGGGAACGCGCGCTGGCCGTGCAGCATGAGCGACTCGACGAGTTCGGCACCGAGCGCGGCCTTGAGCGCGAAGACCGGGGTCGGGAGCCGTGTCGGTCGGTGCAGCACGTGGCCGAGTTCGAGCGTGAACGTCTCGTTGGTCGCCGGATGCGGACCGGTGAGATTGACCGGGCCCGCGAGCGTTCCGTCGACGATGTGCAAGATCGCACGGACCTCGTCGGCGAGCGTGATCCAACTCATGTACTGGTTGCCGCGCCCGATCCGACCGCCCAGGCCGAGCTTGAACGGCGGGATCATCCTCGCGAGCACACCACCCTTGGGGGCGAGCACCACACCCGTTCGGATGAAGGCGGTGCGAATTCCTGCGTCGACGGCCGGGAGCGCCGCGGCCTCCCAGTCGCGACAGACGTGCGCGAGGAAGTCGTCGCCGGGGTCGGACAGTTCGTCGAGCAGTTCTTCGCGACCGCGATTGCCGTAATAGCCGACGGCGCTGCCCGACACGAAGACGGCCGGTCGGCTCGCGGTCACCGCGAGTGCCTCGGCGAGCGCGCGGGTTCCGTTGACGCGACTCGCGCGGATCGCCGCCTTGTACGCCGGCGTCCAGCGGTGGTCGCCGATGCCGGACCCCGCGAGGTTGACGACGGCGTCGAAACCCGAAAGGTCGCCGCGTACCGTTCCGTCGGTCGGGTCCCATGATGGGTCGCCGCCGGCGCGCCCGAGCGCGACGACCGTGTCGCCGCGCGCTTCGAGCGCATGGCGCAGCGCGGTTCCGATCAGACCACTCGCGCCGGTGACGAGCACTCGCATTGCGACCTCCTGGGCGACGTCCCGGACAACGCTCGGGCGGTCCTCCAGCGTAGGGATGATCACCCACGGCCACCGAACGACTCGCCGCCTACTCGGGGCGTGGCTACAATCCCGGTTCTTCCGCGAGGAAGACTTGCGCCTCTAGCTCAACTGGTCAGAGCGTCGGACTCTTAATCCGCAGGTTCCGGGTTCGAGTCCCGGGGGGCGTACCAACTCTTCCCTCTCCCCTTCCCCCTCATGGCAGGCCCGCGGCGACTTTGTGCCCGTGGATTCCCGCAGGGGGCATGCAATGGCACAAGGTTCGCCCGTCGGCGCGCTCTCGCGGCTCAGCGAGCCCACGTGCGGCGTGTTCCGCGGCTCCGCGGCACTGACCCTCGGCGTGACGCGGAAGCAACTCGCCGCGCTGCGGCGTGACGAAGTGATCGTGCGCGCGCTCCCAGACACCTATCGAATGCGTTCCGTCACGCCCTCGGCGCAACAACGACTGTGGGCCGCGCTGCTCTGGGCGGGGCACGACGCAATGGCCGCCGGCCGTTCTGCCGGCGCGAGCTACTCGCTCGAAGGGGTATACCCCGACATGCCCGAGATCGCCGCGCCTCGCTCGTTCCGCGGGCGCAGCGACGACGTGCTCGTGCAGCGCACGAACGTCCTGCCTGCGATGATGCCGCGACGAGTACACGGCATGCGGGTCACGGGCGTCGAACCCACCTTGGTGCGCCTCGCTCACGTCCTCGACGACGAGGCGTTCGAGATCGCCTGCGAGGACGCCCGGCGGCGACGGCTCACCTCGGTCGCAGCGCTCGAGGCATACCTCGACCGCTGGGCGGTGCCTGGTCGCCGCGGTGTCACTCGGCTGCGCGCGACGCTCCGAGCGCTGGATCCGGTACACCCTTCACGCTCGACCCTCGAAGTGAAGACCCGCCGCCTGCTCGTCGCCAATGGCATGACCGACTTCGTCCGAGAGTTCCCGCTCGCCTGGCACGGCCGCACGTTCTTGTTCGACTTCTGCTTCCAACGGCACCGCACGATCCTCGAGACGAACGGCCGCCGTTGGCACGACGATCCCACGGACTACGAGGCCGACAACGACAAGTGGAGCATCCCCGGACGCCACGGGTACAAGCTCGTGTTCGCGACCTGGCAGAAGGTGACGCGCGATCCCGGAATGCTGCTGGCCGAACTCGTCGCAACCCTTGCCGCGTAGGGTCGAAGACCGGTGGTCAGTCCCAGGTCGCGGCGCCGGCGGGGAAGTCGTCGCGCTGGGGGCGCACGACGCAGAACAACAAGCCGGCAGGGTCGCGCATCACCCACCAACTCTCGATGGCGGCGACGCGCT
>SXJQ01000107.1 GCA_005779345.1 Actinomycetota bacterium | reverse complement strand
GTCGCGATCCACTCTTGTTCCAGCCAGCTCGCCCCGACCCCGAAGATCGCGCGTCCACCACTCACGAGATCGAGCGTCTGGACCGCGCGGGCAGCAACGAACGGGTGCCGCAACCCGATGTTGTAGACGTGGGTCGCGAGCCGCACGCGTGACGTGCGTCCGGCGAGATACGCGAGGTAGGCGAACGCGTCGAAGATGGGTGTCTCGGGTGGCACCGGCGGGTGGGTCTGTCCTGGATATGGCGAGCGGCTCATCGCGCTCGTAAACACCAGATGCTCGGGGAGCCACACGCTCTCGTAGCCGAGGTCGTCGGCGAGCACGCTCGTCGCGAGATGGAAGTGCGGGTTGAGCGCGCCCAACGCGATTCCGATCGACACCGGCAGATCGGTCGGCAACGCCACGATCAGATTCCGGTGCCGAAGGATCCGTCGGTCTGGCGGATCCAGCCCGCCGCGGCGAGGTTGCCTCCGTCGACGTGGATCGTGCTCCCTGTGACGAACCGCGACACGTCGGCGGCGAGGTAGACACATGCACCCGCGACGTCGTCGACGTCGGCGGTGAACGGCAACGGCGTCCGTTCGCCGAACGAGTCGACGCCGATGCCCGGCGTCGGGATCACGTCCATCGCGATGCAGTTCGCGCGTACGAATCGATCACCGAGTTCCAGCGCGAGCGACTGGGTGAGCGACACGAGCGCGGTCTTCATCGCGGCATAGACGGCGAACCCCGGTGCGGCTCGGTGTGCCTCGATCGACGTCATCGTGATGATCGACCCGCCGCGCGCCGGCATCAGCGGCACGCAGCCACGCACGAAATGGGTGACCGACACGAAGTTCTCGCGAATGAGGGAGTCCTGGCCCTTGTCGTTCACGTCGAGGAACGGCGCGAAGAACCCGCCGCCGGCATTGTTCACCAACACGTCGACGTGGCCGAACGCGGCCGCGACCTCGGCGAGATGACCAGCGACCGCCTCGCCGTCGCGGACGTCGAGCACGCCGCTCACACTGCGGCGCCCGACACTCTGGATCTCGGCGGCGAGCGAGACGAGACCGGCCTCGTCGCGGTCGCAGATCGCGACATCGGCGCCGAAGCGCGCGAGCGCGACTGCACACGCACGCCCGATCCCCGACGCCGCCCCGGTGATCACGGCGACCCGATCGGTGAGGAGGAACGAGTCGGGCGACAGCGGTGCGCGGGGGTCCGAGACGCTCACGGCGGCGCAGGCTAACCGAGTCCGCCGGAACCCTTCGGCGTTCGCGAGGGCGTCGGTGTCTGCCCGCGGTAATCGCGACGGGGTCGGCTCCGTTGTGCAGGTGGGCCGGCATTCGACGAACCAGGAGACACCCATGCGTCGCACTCTTGCCGGGCTCGTGCTCGGCGCCATCGCCATCGGCGGGGTCGCACCCGCCGCGCAGGCCATCGAACCCGAACCGAGTCCGAACCCGGAACCGATCGTCCTCGAGCGGATCGAGTTGCAGTGCCGCAAGGCGGTCGTGAAGGTGACGATCGCCGACCAAGAACGCGACAAGCTCGTGATCGGTTGCCGTTGGTCGCAATCGCAGCGCCGCAACTTCGCGGGCTACAAGGTGTACCGCAAGGTCGACGACCAGGCGCGCCACCTCTGGTTCGCGACGCGGAACCGCGAGCGCACCAAGGCGATCGACTGGCGAGTCCAGCGCGACCACACCTACACGTACCGTCTCGTGGTCGTGAATCCCGACGGCAGGATCATCGGGATCTCCAACAAGGTGTCGGTCAGCACCTGAACGTCACGGCAGACTGGAGCTCATGGAGGCAGTCGACGCCGCAGCTTCGCGGTCGTCGGGCGGACAGCCGCCCCCGCCCGGCGACCGTGAGTTGGTCGCGCTCGCGTGCGGCCCGGTCGCAACATCCCCCGGCGACCGGGCACACGCGGCGCTGCGTCCCGCCGACGCCTTCGCCGAGCTCTACCGACGTCATGCGTCCGACGTCCACGCGACGATCACCCGTCGCTGCGGATCGGCGGTCGTCGCCGACGACATCACCGCGGCGACGTTCGAGCGTGCACTGCGGAACCTCCGACACTTCGAGTGGCGCGACGGCGGCTTCCGTGGGTGGGTGTTCCGCATCGCGGTCAACGAACTCACCGACCACTACCGCCGCGAGGGAGCGCAACGACGGCGCGACGCCCGGGCCGTCGCGGATCATCGCCTCGTCGAACTCGATCCGGCGGCCGCGATCGACGACGGCGCCGACCTCGACGGCCGCGACACCGAACTGCTGCGAGCCGGGCTCGCCCGGCTCCGGCCCCGTCATCAGGAGGCGATCACGTTGCGCTACCTGTCGGGGATGAACAACGACGACGCCGCGGCGGCGATGGGCACGACCCGCGCAACGTTCGCGGTGACGGTGCACCGAGCGTTACGAGCGCTCGAACGCACACTGGAGGACGGGCGATGAGCCGACGACGCAGCCGCGCCGCACTCACCGAACGGCTGCGCGCCCTCGGCGCGCAGACACCGGCGACCCCCGATCCCGCGCGACTCGACACGACCGAGGCGCGGCTGCGTGCGATCTTCGACGCCCATGGCGGCGAGGCACCCACGCCGCTCGCGATCGCCGACGATCCCGGCGCCGACGATGCCGACGCCGACGCGCTCGGCCGTGTCGGCGCCCGGCGCCGCCGCCTCGCGGTCAGCGGCGCCGTGTTCATCGCTGCCGCCGGCGCGATCGCGGCGTTCGCCGTGCTCATCGACGACCCGACGGCCGACACCGCCCTCCGCCTCACCGCCGCCGAGAATGCCTACGTGGTGCTCGCCGACGGTTCTCGAATCGCCGCGACCCCCGGCATCACGATTCCCGCGGGCGGCCGACTCGAGGTCGGCGCGGGCGGCTCGGCAACGATCGACGGGCACACGCTCGGGCCCGGCGAGTCGGCCACGGTCGACGACGGCGAGGTGGCGGTCTCGCCGTCGCGGAGCGAATTCGGTCCGGGCGACACCGACCCCGACGGCTCGACACCTGGCTCGGCTCCGGCCGGTTCGGGCGACACCACTGGCGCTGCCGGATCGCCGTCGACAGAGGCGAACGACCCCCCGGCGACGACCGCGCCCGCGGCCGCGACCACGACCTCTACGACGCGCCCGGCCGCGACGACCACGACGACGCGACCGGCGTCGACCACGACGACGAGTCCGGCACCGACGGTGCAGC
This sequence comes from Actinomycetota bacterium, assembly GCA_005779345.1. Lineage (GTDB taxonomy): Bacteria > Actinomycetota > Acidimicrobiia > IMCC26256 > PALSA-610 > SXJQ01. The sequence continues at coordinate 3,398 of SXJQ01000107.1, read as the reverse complement.
CCTTGCGCGCCCGAGCGGTGGTCGACGGCGCGGTCGTCCACCTCACCTGGGAGCCGTACGCAGGCAGCGATTTCGCGGCGTACCTGGTCGTCGCGCGCACCGACGGCCTTGCACCCCTCCCGGGACGCGAGGGCAATGTCGTGCTGTTCCGCACCGATCGTCGCCGCGTCGTCGCCCGCGACATCCGGATGCGTGACGGGCTCGCGGTCCGCATCGTCGTCGTCGACACGAAGGGGCGCATCGTGGCCGCGAGCAAGGTCTTCCGACCTGGCACCGACCCTCGGACCGGCACCGCGACGACGACCACGACCACCACGACACCGCCCACCACGACACCGCCCACCACGACGACGGTCACCACGACCCTGGCCCCGACCGGTGCGCCCGGCACCTGACCGTCGCCCGCACGAGCCGTTAGCGTCGGCGACATGAGCGATCTCTCCGGCAAGAAGGTGTTCGTCACCGGCGCGTCGACGGGCATCGGCGCGGCGCTCGCCGTCGGCGCAGCACAACGCGGTGCCACGGTCGGAATCTGCGCGCGGCGCGCCGATCGGCTCGAGGCGGTCCTCGCCGATGCCCGCGCGCATGCGCCCGACTCCCAGGCGTTCGTCGTCGATCTCGCCGACCTCGACGGGCTCGAGTCGTTCGCGCACGGCGTCGACGACGCGCTCGGCGGGATCGACGTGCTCGTCAACACCGCCGGGATGCCCAAGCGGCGCACCGTGATGGACCTCGATCCGGCGACGGTCGACGAGGTGATGGCCCTCAACTACTCCTCGCCGGTGCGCCTCACACTGGCGTTGCTGCCGCGGCTCATCGCTCGCACCGGCGAGGTGATCAACATCTCGTCGGTCGCTGCGCGCCTGTCGCCGCCCGCCGAGGCGGCCTACGCCGCGAGCAAGGCCGCGCTCACCGCGTGGAGCGAGACCATGGCCGTCGATCTCGGCATCGCCGGACATCCGGTGCGCGTCCACGTGGTGAACCCCGGCGTGTTCGACACCGAGTTGTTCGACCTGCCCGGGAACGACCCGTTCACCTCGCCCGTCGAGAAGTTGCCGGTCGGCGACATCGTCGCGCCCGTACTCGACCTGATCGGCTCCGACACGTTCGAGATCTACGTGCCGGCGTGGTTCGGCGACGTGATCACGAACAAGTTCCCCGACACCGGCAAGTTCCTCGCCGGCAACATCGCCTGGTTCCGCAGTCAGCGCTGAGCGACGACCCGATCGTCGTCACCTCGGCGCAGCCGCTCACTCGAACAGGTCGGGCTCTTCGGCGGTGATCCAGTCGAAGAGCGGCTGGAACGAGAAGTAGCACGCGATCGGGGTGCCGACCTGGCTGTGGGTGAGCTTCGCGACATCGTCGGCGATCTTGATCGGCGTTCCCGCGGCCTCCGCGAGCAACTGCGCCTGGCACGAACGCTCCATCGTCACGAACGACCAGCAGGCCTCGTCGACCGAGTACCCGGTCGTGAGGAGCCCGTGGTTCTGCAGGATGGCAGCCTTCTTGTCGCCGAGGGCCGCTGCGATCCGCTTGCCTTCGGAGAGGTCGTTGACCACTCCCGTGTAGTCGTCGAACAACACGTGGTCGTCGTAGAACGCGCACGCGTCCTGCGTGAGCGGATCGAGCGTACGGCCGAGCGACGACCATGCCTTGCCGTAGACCGAGTGCGAGTGCGCAGCCGCGACGATCTCGGGCCGCGCGGCGTGGATCTGACTGTGGATCGCGAACGCCGCCGCGTTCACGAGCGCGTTGCCATGCACGACGGCACCGGTGTGGTCGACGCAGATGAGGTCGCTCACCTTGATCTGCTTGAAGTTCATCCCGAACGGGTTGAGCCAGAAACGATCGGCGTGTTCGGGGTCGCGCACCGTGATGTGCCCGGCGATCCCCTCGTCGAAGCCGAAGCGGCCGAACAACCGGAACGCCGCGGCGAGCCGGACCTGTCGGTGCCGACGGGTCTCCTCCACCGAGGCGAACGCGGGCAGGTACGACAGGTTCACGGTCGCGGTCATGCCCGGAGCCTAGATCGCAGGCGCGAAACGGCCCATGCTCGACGAAACCCCCCGCGCATCGCCGCTCGTGCCATGCGGAAGTTCGTCTAGTTTCACCTTCGCCACGACGAAGGGAGAGCACCGATGCCCGTGCTCATGATCGGCGAAGTCCCGAATCTGACCGAGGAGATCTACGGGGCGATGGTCGGCCAGATGACCCCGCTGCTCCGCGCCGCGAAGGGCTTCATCGCCCACTCGGGCGGACCGAGCCCGAACGGCGGCTGGCGCATCGTCGAGATGTGGGAGTCCGAAGCCGACGGCCAGCAGTGGTTCGACGAGAACGTCAAGCCGAACCTCCCACCCGAGGTCGTCCCGGACCGCCAGTACTACCCACTTCACACCACCGTCACGAAGTAGCGCGCGCAGCGTTCGGATTCGAGGGCGTAAAGCGCGTCCGCGGGTCGCGGGCTACGCGCTCGGGAGTCCGATCGTCTTGGTCTCGAGGTACTCCTCGAATCCCTGCACGCCGTGTTCGCGCCCCGTGCCGCTCTCCTTGTACCCGCCGAACGGCGAGTCGGGCCCGAACCACTGCCCGCCGTTCACCGACACCGTGCCGGTGCGGATCCGGCGTGCCACCGACAGTGCACGGTCGAGCGATGCCGACGTGACCGAACCCGACAGGCCGTAGCGACTGTTGTTGGCGATCCGCACAGCGTCGTCGTCATCGTCGTACGGGATCACGGCGAGTACCGGACCGAAGATCTCCTCCTGCGCGATCGTGGAGTCGGGATCGACGTCGACGAACAGCGTCGGCTGCACGAAGTAGCCGTGGTCGAACTGCGTGGCCGGACCCCCGCCGACGATGCAGCGGGCACCCTCGGCCTTGCCGCGCTCGATGTACGCGAGCACCCGCTCACGCTGCTTGGCATTGATCAGCGGTCCGGCCAGGTTCGCGAAGTCGGTCGGGTCGCCGTAGGCGAAGGCCTCGAACGACGCCTTCACGAGCGCGACGCCCTCGTCGTAACGCGACCGCGGGAGCAACATCCGCGTCGTGATCGCACAACCCTGCCCGCTGTGCATGCAGACCATGCCCGCGGACGCGAGCGCCGACGGGAAGTCGGCATCGTCGAGCACGATGTTCGCGCTCTTTCCGCCGAGCTCGAGGAACACGCGCTTCAACGTTGCCGCGGCGCGCTCGGTGATCCGCTTGCCGACGACCGACGACCCGGTGAAGGAGATCATGTCGACCTGATCGCTGCCGGTGAGCTGTTCGGCGACCTCGGCGGGGTCGCTCGCGGTGACGACGTTGAGCACGCCAGGCGGCATCTCGGTGTACTCGGCGGCGATCTTGCCGATCCATGTGGCGCTGAACGGTGTGTCGGGAGCGGGCTTGAGCACCACGGT
>SXJQ01000106.1 GCA_005779345.1 Actinomycetota bacterium | reverse complement strand
CGGGATCGCCGGGGCCGTTCGACAAGAACACGCCATCGGGTTCGCGGGCGATCACCTCGACGGCGCTCGTGGTCGCGGGCACGACCTCGACCTGACAGCCGGCGCCGACGAGCTGGCGCACGATCGAGGTCTTGATCCCGAAGTCGTACGCGACCACGAAGTAGGGGGCATCGGGGGGTCCTGCGGTGTACGCCGCCGCGGTCGTCACCTCGGCGACGAGGTCGCGCCCGTCGGTCCCGCCGTCGGCGCGCGCCGCCTCCAGGAGGACCGGCTCGGTCGCCGTGCCGAACGCGCCCGGCATCGCCCCCGAATCGCGGAGGTGACGGGTGAGCCGCCGGGTGTCGATCCCCGCGATCCCGGCCACCTCGTGACGTTGGAGGAACGAATCGAGATCGTCCTTGGCGCGCCAGTTGCTCGATCGACGTGCCAGGTCGCGCACCACGATGCCGCGACAGCGTGGCGCGGCCGACTCGTCGTCGACGGGATTGCATCCGTAGTTGCCGATGTGGGGGTAGGTGAACGAGATGATCTGCCCCGCGTAGCTCGGGTCGGAGATGATCTCTTGATAGCCCGACAGCGCGGTGTTGAACACGACCTCGCCCGCCGCGACGCCCGACGCGGGGACGTGGCCCACCGCCCAGCCCTCGAACACCTCGCCGTCGGCGAGGACCAACGCTGCGGCGCGACGATTCACCGACATGCCTCCTGATCGATCACGGTCGGATTCCCCTGGAGGAGCGTGTGCCGGACCCGGCCGCGCAGCGTTCGTCCGGCCCACGGGGTGTTGCGCGAACGGCTGGCGACGCTCATCGCGTCGACCGTCCACGTCGCGTCGGGATCGATCACGACGAGGTTGGCGGGCTCGCCGGCCGCGACCGGGCGACCATGGCACGCCTCGAGCCCCGCGATCGCGGCAGGCTGCCACGACAGCCTCGCGAGCAGGCCCTGCATCGTCAGCTCCCCGGAAGTGACGAGTTCGTCGTGCGACACCGCGAACGCCGTCTCGACCCCGAGCATCCCCGGCGGCGCCTCCTCGAACGGAACGGCCTTCGTCTCCGGGGCGTGCGGTGCGTGGTCGGTCGCGATCGCGTCGATCGTGCCGTCGAGGAGCGCCGCGCGCACGCCATCGCGATCGGTCTCGCCGCGCAACGGTGGGTTCATCTTGAAGACGGGGTCGTACCCTGCGCAGCTCGCGTCGGTGAGCGCGAGGTGCTGTGGCGTGCATTCGGCGGTGACGCGCAGGCCCTCGACCTTGGCACATCGTACCAGGTCGGCCGCGCCCGCGGTGCTGAGGTGCAGCACGTGATAGCGGCCCCCGGTTCGCCGCGCGAGCGCGAGGTCACGCGCGACGATCACGATTTCGGCCTCCGCCGGTCGACCCGGGATCCCGAGCCGCGCCGACCAGTCGCCCTCGTGCATGTGGCCGCCGCGCACGAGCGACGGGTCCTCGGCGTGCTGCGCGATGACGGCGCCCGGGAGCGCGGTCGCATACTCGAACGCGCGGCGCATGATCGCGGCGTCGGCGACACAGTCGCCGTCGTCGGTGAAGATCCGCACCCCGAGGTCGTAGAGCTCACCCAACGGTGCGAGTTCCTTGCCCGCGCGCCCCTTGGTGATGCAACCCGCGACGCGCACGTCGCACAGGCCGACCTCGCGACCGCGCCCGATGACGGCCTGTACCACGGCGGCATCGTCGAGCGGCGGGTTCGTGTTGGGCATGCACACGACGGCAGTGAATCCGCCGAGCGCGGCTGCACGCGACCCGGTCTCGATCGTCTCGCTGTCTTCGCGACCCGGCTCACGAAAGTGCACCTGGATGTCGACGAGGCCGGGTGCGACGATGCAGCCCTCGGCGTCGAGCACCCGCGCACCCGCCGGCGAGAGCGAGTCGCCGACCTCGACGACGCGACCGTCGCGAACCGCGACATCGGCCCGCGTGCCCGTGGTCGTGGCATCGACCACGGTCGCACCGCGGATCACGATCGTGTCAGACATGCTCTCCACCCTTGCCGCCGAGCAACTCGAACAACACCGCCATCCGGACGGCAACACCGTTCGCCACCTGTTCGGTGACGAGCGAAACCGGGGCGTCGGCTACGTCGAATGCGATCTCGATCCCGCGGTTCATCGGGCCCGGGTGCATCACGAGCACGTCGGGCTTCAGCCGGGCGACGCGGGCACCGGTGAGACCCCACCGTGCCGTGTACTCGCGCACGCTCGGGAAGCGGCCGCCGGCGATGCGTTCTTGTTGGATGCGCAACAAGTAGACGACATCGACCTCGCCGAGCACTTCGTCGAGGTCGTGGTTGACACGGGCAGGCCAGCCGACGAGCGACTCGGGCATCAGGGTCGGCGGACCGACGAGCGTGATGTCGGCACCGAGGGCCGAGAACACCTTGACGTCGCTGCGAGCGACGCGTGAGTGCACGATGTCGCCGACGATGGCGATGCGACAGCCGTCGAGCGATCCACCGCGGTGCCGGCGCAGTGTGAACGCGTCGAGGAGACCCTGCGTCGGATGCTCGTGGCG
>SXJQ01000105.1 GCA_005779345.1 Actinomycetota bacterium | reverse complement strand
GTTCCACTCCGAGAAGTCGGGGAGCTTCAACATCAACCCCGACATGCAGGCGTACTACTGCTTCGGGTGCCAAGCTCGGGGCGACGCGTTCACGTTCGTCCGCGAGGTCGAGCACCTCGATTTCGTCGGTGCGGTCGAGCGACTCGCCCAGCGCGCGGGGATCCAGCTCCGTTACACCGATGCGAACCAGGGCAAGGACCGCCAGCGCAAGACGCGGCTGCACGAAGCCGTCGCGGCGGCGGCCGCGTTCTACCACCAGCGGCTGCTCGAGTCGGCCGACGCGGGCGCGGCGCGCAAGTACCTGCGCGGTCGCGGTTTCGACGGCGAAGCGGCGCGCCGCTTCGGCATCGGCTACTCACCCGAGGGCTGGGACACGCTCGCAGTGAAGCTGCAGCACCAGAAGTTCTCGCGCGACGATCTCGTCGACGCCGGCCTCGTGTTCGTGAACCGTGCGAACAAACTCCAAGACGTGTTCCGCGGGCGTCTCATGTTCCCGATCTGGGACAACCGCAGTGAGGCGGTCGGTTTCGGTGCGCGCACGCTCACCGGCGACGACGGCCCGAAGTACAAGAACTCGAGCGAGAGCGCGATCTATCGCAAGAGCCAGTTGCTCTACGGCCTGCACTGGGCCAAGGCCGACGTGGTCGCGCGCAACGAGGTCGTGATCTGTGAGGGTTACACCGACGTGATGGCGTTCCATCTCGCGGGGGTGACGACCGCGGTCGCCACCTGCGGTACCGCGCTCGCCGACGACCACTTCGTGCTGCTCAAGAACCTGACCCGCAAGATCACACTCGCGTACGACGCCGACGCGGCCGGGCAGGCGGCAGCGGAACGCTGCTACACGTGGGAGCAGAAGTTCGAGGTCGAGTTCCGCGTCGCCGATCTGCCGCCGGGCCGCGACCCGGGCGATTGCTGGCCCGACGAACCGGAGCGGCTCGCGAAGGCGGTCGAGCAGGCGACACCCTTCCTCGAGTTCCGAGTCGATCGACTGATGTCGGCCGCCGACCTCGCGAGCTTCGAGGGACGCGGTCGAGCGGGGGAGCAGGCAGCGCGGCTCGTCGCCGAGCACCCGAGCGAACTCGTGCGCGATCAGTACGCGGTTCGGATCGCCGATCGTCTCCAGATCGAACCCGACCGGCTCCGTGAGATGGTCGGCCAGATCCGCCGCGGTCAGCGCCCCGCGTTGGGCGCGGTCACGGCTCGGCGCGAGCATCAGCAACAGGTGCAACAGACCAACCGCCCGGTCGACCGGCGCGAACTCGACGCGTTGCGGTTCGCCGTGCATGCCCCCGAGTTGATCGGGCAGTTCCTCGACGAAGAGCTCTTCATCGACCCGATCGCGCGCGAGGCCTATCACGTGCTCGCCGCCGCCGAGACGTTCGACGCCGCGGTCGAAACCGCGAACGAACGAGTTGCGGCGTTGCTCTCCCGACTCGCAGTGGAGGATCCGGCCGTAGGGGCGGAATCGCTCGAAAAGCTCGCGCCGCGGGTGATCGCGAACCTGGTCGAGGCATCAAGCCGACGGCTGCTCGCGTCGATGCTCCGTGCGAGCGACGAGCGCTCGGTCGACGTGATGCGTCTGCTCGACGCGCTCGCGGGAGCACGCGAGTCGGGCGACTACGACTCCGCCGTGGGCTTCGCCGAGCAGTTGGTAGCGTGGATCACCGCGGAGCGCGAAGCAGGGACATGAGCGACGACACGAACGACGGCGCGGCGACGGAGCCGGCAACAGTCGAGGTCGTCGCGTCCGAGCTCACAGCGACTCCGGTCGCAGATCCGACCGCGACCCCGACCGAGGCGCTGGCGCACGACATTCGCGCGCTGGTTGCGCGCGGACGCGAGCGCGGCGGCACGCTCACGTCGGCCGAGGTGTTCGCGGCGTTCGCCGACCTGCAGCCCGAGACGGGCGAGTTGTTGTCGATCTACGCGGCGATCGAGACCGCGGGCATCACGATCCAGAACGAGATCGTCGAAGAGATCGAACTCGAAGACGCGCAACGCCAGAGCGAGGAGTCGCCCTCGGCCCGACGGCGCGCCGCCGATCACCGCCATGCGGTGAGCCGTCCCGGGCAAGCGGTCGCGACCCGCCGCCCCGGGGGCAGCGGTTCGATCTTCGAAGACGAGTTCTACGACCGGGGCTCGCGCCACAACGGCGAGGGCGGATCCTTCGACCCGGTCCGCATGTACCTCAAAGAAATCGGCAAGGTCCCGCTGCTCACCGGCGAACAGGAGGTGCGGCTCGCGCAACGCATCGAGGCCGGCGTGCTCGCCCAGTCGCATGTCGACGCGAAGGATTTCATCCCGCACTTCGAGCTGCTCGCGCAGTTGTCCGACGCGGGCCTCATGCCACTCGTCCGCATCGACCCGACGCAATGGACCATCAGCGAGGAGCAGCGCGCCGCGCAGATGGCGATCGTGCGCGACGGCGAACGCGCGACACGACGGCTCACCGAGGCGAACCTGCGCCTGGTGGTGTCGATCGCCAAGCGGTATGTCGGTCGTGGCATGGC
>SXJQ01000104.1 GCA_005779345.1 Actinomycetota bacterium | reverse complement strand
TTCCGCCGGCATCGGCGATGCGCGCGGTCCACGCGAGCGCACGCGCCACGTCGAGGTGCGACGCGAAGATCATCGCCGCCGCGAGCAATGCGGGGTGCGGCCCGAACCGAGCGAAGCAGGCCTCGGCGACGCGATCGACGCCGCGGCGCGGGGCACCGTGGAGCTGCCCGAACACGTCGACCAGCGCCGAGTCGGGAAGGTGCGCGACGAGCGCGTCGAGCTCGAAGCCGTCGTCGATGTTCGCGATCGCAGCAACCGACTCCCAGACCTGCGCGCAGGTGGGGGTCTCGTCGATCGCGACGGCGATCTCCACCGCGGCGTCGTCGATCCGCCTTGCCGCGGCGAGCGCCCGCGCCCGGATCGAACGCACCGCACCGGCAGGACAGGGGAACCACGGGTCGTCGCAGGCGACCGGTGGCCCCGAGACCCCAACGTGCTCGAGCGCTCCGAGCGGATCGTCGAGTTGGATGCACGCGGCCGCGTCGAGGTAGTCAGCGAGACCCCGGTCGCGGTCGCGCACGATCGCCGTGAATGTCGCAACCTCCCCCGGGCGTCCGAAGCCGAGGAGGAGGGCGGCGACGTGCGCCGCGGCGCTCGCGCGAACCTCCGACGCTTCGGCGGTCGCGATCGCGACCTCGAAGCGGTCCAACGCCTCGTCCTCGCGTTGCGCGGTCAGCAACCTCAGCGCCAGGTCGAAGTCGGCGCAGCCCGACGCCGGAGCCTCGCGGTCGAGCGGCGCGGTCAGATCGATCTCGGTGTTCATCGTTTCCTCGAGTTGGGTGACGGCGTCGGTGGCCGGCCGCCTTCTCATCGGCGCCTCGGGCCGAGAGCACAGCCTTGACCACGCAACGATTCGCGCGCTCCGTGGCAGGCCGGTCGTGGGTTTCGGCCCCACGTGCGCAGATCGCGCCCTCAAGTACGGCGCCGAGAGGCCGATCGAAGGCTCCACAGGATCGCTCTGCACGGACCGCGGAGCATCGGGATCCAAGGATGGACGGGGATACCGGCGGAGGCCCCCGTGCTCGATCTCACCATGCGGGCAATCCAGGCATCGCTGGACGGCCTCGCCGCGCGCCAACGCCTCAGCGCCGAGAACATCGCCAACGCCGAGGTCCCCGGCTATCTCGCCGAGAAGGTCGACTTCGAGTCGAGCCTGCGCGAGGCGATCGGCAGCGGCGATCTCTCCGACCTCGCGCTCGACACGACGAAGTCGCTCGCGCCGACCGGTCTCAACGGGAACAACGTGAACCTCGACGAGGAGTCGGTCTCGTTGATCGACACCGGGTTGCGCTTCCAGATGATGACCGAAGCGATGAACGCGAAGTTCCACATCCTCAAGACCTCGATGCGACGCGACTAGGGACGAGGAGCGAATCGCCATGAGCTTGTTCCCGGTGCTGCAGACCTCGAGTTCCGCGTTGTACGTCAACCGCATCTGGATGGACGCGATCGCCGACAACATCGCGAACGTCAACACGATCAATCCGTACGACCAGGCTGCGTTCCAGGCGCGTTCGGTCGTCGCCGAGGCCGTCGCCTCCGACAGCAACGACCCGGTGGGAGTCGGCGGCGGCACGCGCGTCGCGGGCGTCGAACTCGGTGCGGCCGAAGGACGCCTGCGGTACCAGCCCGACCACCCCTACGCCAACGAACAAGGCATCGTTCGCTACCCCGACATCGACCTCGGCGACCAGATGACCCAGCTCATCCTCGCTCAGCGCAGCTACCAGATGAACCTGACGGTCATCGACCGCGCACGCGAGGCCTACCTGCAGGCGCTCAACATCCAGGCCCGCTGAACGAGGATCGAGGACCCCCATGGCCATCCCCGCGATCGGAAGCCTCGGCGCCGCATTCAACGCGACCGCCCTGCAGCAACCCGCTGCCGTACAACCCGCGAAATCGCCCGAGAAGGGTGGCGGCGACTTCGGGTCGGTCGTCGTGAATGCGCTCGAAGGTCTGCAAGCGACGCAGAACAACGCGGACAACCTCGCGGTCAAGGCAGCCACCGGCGATCTCAACGACGTGCACGACTACATGATCGCCGCGTCGGAGGCGAGCCTCGCGACGGAGTTCACGGTCGCGGTTCGCAACCGCGCCGTCGAGGCATTCAACGAGATCATGCGGATGCAGGTCTGAGGACGTAGAGGAAACAGGGGAATCCAGACATGCCGATCGTCGATATGGAGCGCCTGAAGCGCAGCGGACAGAGGTTCGCGAATGGCTTCTCGCCGGGTCAGAAGGTCATCAGCGTGCTCGCGATCGCGGGCCTCGGCTTCGCGCTGTTCACGTTCACCAAGTGGGCCGCGACCACCGATTACGCGCCGCTGTACTCGAACCTCGACAGCAGCGACGCGTCCGACATCACCGCCGAGCTCGATGCTCGTGGCGTGTCGTACGAGCTCAGCAACGGCGGCGCGACGATCCTCGTTCCGAGGGCCGACGTGTATCAGACCCGCATCGACCTGTCGGCGAAGGGCATGCCGAACGGCGGCGATGGGTACGCGCTCCTCGACGACAAGAGCGGCAGCATCACCCAGAGCGAGTTCAGCCAGCGCGTCGACTACCAGCGCGCGGTACAGACCGAACTCGCGAACACGATCATGGCGATGGATGGCGTGCGCGCCGCAACCGTGAACCTCACCCTCCCGAGCGATGACCCGTTCGTCGGCGCCGACCAGGAGCAGGCGAAGGCCGCCGTGCTCCTCGATCTCGGCAGTGCGGGGATGGACGCGGAACAGACGCAGGCGGTCGTGCATCTCGTGTCGAGCAGTGTCGCCGACCTGACTCCCGACAGCGTGACGGTGACCGACACGCAGGGCAACGTGCTCGCGGCGCCGGGCGGCGACGACTCGCTCCAGTCGTCGCAGAACCTCGCCAAGACCGCAGCGTATGAGACCGCGCTCGCCGGGAAGATCGAGGCGATGCTGGCCAAGTCGCTCGGTCCGGGCCACGCGACCGTGGCGGTCACGGCGGAGATGAACTTCGACCAGTCGATCGAGGAGCGCACCACGAGCACTCCGAACGTCGACGCGACGGGGGCGCCGATCCCCGAGAGCGCGAGCGAGAAGGAGACCCAGTACGTCGGCCCGGGCAACAACACGACCGGCGTCCTCGGCCCCGACGGCACTCCGACGGGCGGGGCCACGACCGACGTGTCGTTCCTCGAGACGGATCGACAGGTGAACAACGCGTTCAACACGACGATCCAGACGATCGAGAACGCCGGTGGCGACCTCGAGCGGCTCAACGTCGCGGTCATGGTCGATCGCGACAAGGTCCCCGGGGGAGTCGCGGCGCTCACCGAACTCATCAGCACGGCCGCCGGTATCGACACCGCGCGCGGCGACACCCTCGCCGTGCAGCCGGCCGTGTTCGACGAGAAGGTGCAGGCGGCGGTCGAGCAGCAGATCACCGCCGCAGAAACGGGATCGAACGCGACCGACATGCTCGGCCTCGCCCGCTACCTCCTCACGCTGTTGATCGTGGGACTCGTCCTGTTCTTCGCCTGGCGGGCCGTCAAGCGGGCCCAACTCGCGATGGGGCCGACGCGCGTCCCGCTCGACCTCGCGGCACTCGAGGCGGCCGGCTACTCGGTTCCGGCCCTGGCGGAGCTCGGGAGCATCCACGAAGCGATGAACGCGCTGCCCGAACGGCCCACGCCGCTCGAACCGCAGCGCAGTTCGGTCGAGCACGAGGTCACCGACCTGATCGACCGCCAACCCGAAGAGGTCGCGCAGACGTTGCGTTCGTGGCTCGCTGACCGGAGGGCGTAGTCCGACATGGCCCGCGAACCGGGATTCAGTGGGGTCCAGAAGGCCGCCGTGCTCGTCATGCAGGTCGGCAAGGAGCGCGCCGCGGCGATCCTGCGACAGCTACGCGAGCAGGAGATCTCCGAGATCATGGCCGAGGTCGCGCGCCTGCAAGACCTCGAGACCGAAGAGATCGAAGACGTCCTCACCGAGTTCCGCGACACCTACCTCGCCCGCTCGCACATCGCGCGCGGCGGCTATGAGACCGCCCGCGAGCTGCTCGAGGCGAGCGTCGGTGGCGACAAGGCCGAGGAGATCCTCGGGACGCTCGGCGTGACCCTCGTCGCCGCACCGTTCGAGTTCCTGCGACGCGCCGACTCACGCCAGGTGCTCTCCTACCTCCAGGACGAACACCCCCAGACGATCGCGCTCGTGCTCGCGCACATGAACGCGTCGTCGGGAGCGATGGTGCTCGGCGCCCTCGCCGAGGATCTCCAGCGCGATGTCGCCGAACGAATCGCGAAGATGGACCGGACCTCGCCCGAGGTCATCGAGCACGTCGAGGCGATCCTCGAACGCAAGCTGTCGACGGTGATCCAGCAGTCCGACTACTCGACGGCCGGTGGCATCCAGAGCCTCGTCGACATCTTGAACAACTCCGACCGGGCGACCGAACGTCTCATCCTCGAAGGGCTCGAGCACAACGACCCGACGGTCGCCGACGAGGTTCGCAGCCGGATGTTCGTGTTCGAAGACATCGTCACGCTCGACGACCGATCGATCCAGCTCGTGCTGCGCAGCGTCGACGCCAAGGAACTCGCCGTCGCCCTCAAGGGGGTCGACCAGAAGGTGCGCGACAAGATCATGAACAACCTGTCGGAGCGCGCCGCTGCGAACCTGGGTGAGGAGATCGACCTCCTCGGGCCGGTCAAGCTCAAGACGGTCGAGGAATCCCAGGCCGCGGTGGTTCGCGTCATCCGTGCGCTCGAAGAGTCGGGCCAGATCGTGATGTCGAGAGGGAACGATGAGCTGGTCGTCTGACGGCTCCCCGCGTGTGCGGGTCCTGCGCGGGGTCGGCGCTCCGGTCGCCGCCGATCTCGGGACGGTGCGCGCGCCGATCGCTCGCGACCTCGTCGTCGATCCCGCGCTCGTCGCGCACGCCTCCGACGAGGGCTATCGCGCCGGGTACGACGCTGGATTCACCGCCGGCCTGCACGACGCCGCCGCCGCGATCACCGCGCGTGAGCAGTCCCGAGCGGTGCAGCTCGCCGCGGTCGTGGACCGTCTCGCGGCCGAGGCCGAGGTGATCGCCGATCGGCACGCACGAGTCGTGGTCGAGATCGAAGAACAGGTCCTCGGCGTGGCGTTCGAGATCGCGCGCACCCTCGTCGGTCGCGAACTGCGCGAGGTCGATGGGCGGGGAGCCGACGCACTGCGCCGCTGCCTGCAACTCGCGCCGCCGACGGGTCCCGTCGCCGCGCGGCTCCACCCCGACGACGCGGCGTCGCTCGGCGACCCGGCGGCCGTCGTGGGCAATCGCGAGCTGACGGTGGTCGTCGACTCGACGCTCGCGCCGGGCGACGCGATCGTCGATGTCGGTTCGGCTCGCATCGACGGACGCATCGAGCCGGCACTCGACCGGATTCGTGAGGTGCTCGGGTCATGACGGCCCTCATCGACGCCGCCGCCCACGAGGGCCCCGTCGCTGCAGTGCTCGACGCGGCGCGGCCGCGCGCGTACGGGCGCGTCGCCCGGGTCGTCGGACTCAACCTCGAGATCGAAGGCGTGGTGGCTCCGATCGGCAGCGCCGTCGAGGTCCCGACGGCGCACGGTTCGATCGTCGCCGAGGTGGTCGCGCTCCGTGACGGCGGGCTCGTCTGCATGCCGCTCGGTGAGCTCACCGGTGTCGAGGCGGGCTCGCTCGTCGCGACGACCGGCCGCGCCACGACGATTCCCGTCGGAGCGCAACTGCTCGGCCGAGTGCTCGACGGGCTCGGGCGTCCGATCGACGGCGGCCCCCCGCTCAGCGGGTGCACCCGAGTCGGCATCCACGCCCAACCGCCGCATCCGCTGCGCCGGAAACCGATCACCGAACAGCTTCCCCTCGGCGTGCGCGCCGTCGACACACTGATCCCGGTCGGCCGCGGCCAGCGTGTCGGCATCTTCGCGGGCTC
>SXJQ01000103.1 GCA_005779345.1 Actinomycetota bacterium | reverse complement strand
GTCGGCAATGCCGGCCGGCGTCTCGTCCTCGCGCTCCTCGCGACACTGGGCGGCGGTGCCGCGCTCCTGGTCGGCCTGTTCGTCCGACCGGGATCGACCAACCAGTGGCTGATCACCGCGGGTGTCGGCGCGGCGACGCTGTTCCTCGGTGTCGCCGGGCTCTCACGGCTCGTCGTCCGGCCGATCGTCACGGCGATCGGCGCGGTGCTCCGTCCGGCGGCCCGAGCGCTCACCGCGCCGATCCGCCTGGTCCGGCGCCGGCCCTATCAACCGATCATCGGGCGTCTCGCCGGCGAGGGCATCGTTCGCACCCCACGCCGCACCGCCGCTGCCGCTGCGGCACTGATGATCGGCATCGCCTTCGTCGCGACCGGAACGGTCGTCGGTGCGTCGATGAAGCAGACGCTGCGCGACCAGTTGAAGTCCTCGATCCAGGCCGATCTGTTCATCCGCGATCCGAGCGTCGGCCCCTTCACGACCACCGTCACGGATCGGATCGCCGCCGTCGAGGGCATCGATGCGGTGAGTGGGTTCAAGATCGTGTCGTTCCAGGTCGACGGCGACCGCAAGGACGCGGGAGCGGTCGACCACACCACATTCGACCGCCTCGTCGACGTCGGCGTCCGAGCCGGGTCGTGGGCCGATCTCGGACCGGGCGCGGTCTTCGTGCACACCGACCCGGCCGAGGATCTCGACCTCCAGGTCGGCGACGCGATCACCGCGACCTTCCAATCGACCGGCGAGACGACGCTCACCGTCGCCGGGATCTTCGACGACGCGAGCATCACCGGCAACTGGATCGTCGACAACAGCACCTACGCCGAACACGTCACGGGCGCCCCCTACGACTTCTTCGCGGCCGCTCGCCTCGCGCCCGGAGCATCGCTCGACGAGGTCAAGGACGAGGTCGCGACGCTCTTGCTCGACGAGGCTCCCAACGTGCGGGTCCAGGACAAGGAGGAGTTCCGCAAGTCGCAGGAACAACAGATCGACATCCTGCTCGTCGTGATCAACGTGCTGCTCGGCCTCGCGGTCGGGATCGCACTCATCGGGATCGCGAACACGCTCGCACTCTCGGTGTTCGAACGCACGCGCGAACTCGGGCTGATGCGGGCCGTCGGGATGCATCGGGCGCAGACCAAGGCGATGGTCCGCTGGGAGTCGGTCCTGGTCGCCGTCTTCGGGGCCCTGCTCGGCATCATCCTCGGCGTGGCGCTCGGCGTCGTGGTCGCGATCGCGCTCCCCTCCGCGATCACCTCGACCGTGCAGGTGCCTGCCGGCCAGCTCCTCGGATACGTGTTCGCGAGCATCCTCGCCGGGACCCTCGCCGCCTACTTCCCGGCGCGCCGAGCCGCGCGTATGGACGTCCTCGATGCCATCACGCACACCTGACCGGGCCATCACGCACACCTGACCGGGCCATCACGCACAGCTGACCGGGCATCACGCGCAGCTGACCCGCGACCCGCTGGTACCGTCGCGCGATGATTCGCGGTGCGGTGGCCGTCGACGCACTGGCCGTCCTCGTGTTCGTCGCGCTCGGGCGTCAGCAGCACGAAGAATCCACCGGCATGAGCGCGATCCTCGAGATCGCCGCACCGTTCCTCCTCGCCGTGGTTCTCGGGTGGCTCGTGGCGCGAGTGTGGGCCGATCCCTTCTCGACGCGCACCGGCCTCGTCGTGACCGCGGTCGTGATCGTCGCCGGGATGGCGCTGCGACGTACCGTCTTCGATCGCGGCACGGCGGCCGCGTTCGTGATCGTCGCCGCGCTGGTGCTCAGCGGCCTGATCGTCGGCTGGCGCGCCGTCGCGCGCCGACTGATCGCGGGCGGCGCCCCATGACCGCGGTCGCCGGTCGCAGCGCCGCGCCGCAACCCGATCCCGCGCCCGACACCATCCGCTCGATCGTCGGCGCGCACGTGCGGCAGCGCGGCGGGCTGCTCCCCGCACTCCACGCGCTGCACGATGCCTTCGGTTGGATCCCGCCCGCGGCGATCGCGATCCTCGCGGACGCTTTCAACCTCTCGCGCGCCGAGGTGCACGGCATCGTCTCGTTCTACGCCGACTTCCGCGTCGAGCCGCCGCGAGCACCCCAGATCCGGATCTGTCGCGGCGAGGCATGCCAGGCGCGGGGCGCTCGGGCCGTCCGTGCACGCGCCGACGCGATCGTCGCCGCCGGAACCGCCGTCGAGGTCGCCGATGTCTTCTGCCTCGGGAATTGCGCGCTCGGGCCGTCGGTCCTCGTGGCCGACCGGGTGGTCGGACGAGTCGACGTCGCGGCGATCGCCGCACTGCTCCTCGACGCCACCGCGACATCGCGACCGGCTGGGGGTTCGCCGACCCCTGCGTCGCTGTCGGCTCCCCCAGCCGCGTCCGTCGGGGCATCCCGCTCCACCCGTGTCTCGGTGCCCGCCGACACGGCTGCTCGTTCCGTCGGAGCCGACGAGGTCGCCGCGGCACTCGGCGATCTCGGCTGCACCGTCGTGCGGACGGGTTCGCGCGGCGCGTTCGGCCTCGAGCCGCTCGTCGAGGTCGACACCCCGAACGGCCGCGTCGGCTTCGGGCCGGTGACGCCAGCCGACGTCGCCGAGTTGGTCGGATCGGGCGCCTTCGACGGAGCCCCGCACCCGTTAGGCCTGGGGCCGGTCGACGCGATCGCCGAGATCGCAGGCCAGACCCGCGTCACGTTCGCTCGCGTCGGGATCGTCGATCCCCGCTCGCCCGCCGACCACGAGGCGCACGGCGGACTCGTCGGCCTTCGCCGCGCGCTCGCGATGACTCCCGCCGAGGTCGTCGCCGAGATCGCGGCGTCGGGTCTGCGCGGGCGGGGTGGGGCAGCGTTCCCCGCCGGGATCAAGTGGCAGACGGTGCTCGACGCGCCGGGCACCGAGAAGCACGTCTGCTGCAACGCCGACGAGGGCGAC
>SXJQ01000102.1 GCA_005779345.1 Actinomycetota bacterium | reverse complement strand
GCGCGACCCCGAGCGCCGTTTCGGGATCGTCGCGGAACGAAGGCAGGGTCAGCGCGACGCGAACCGCCTCAGCCACGCGACGCCACCTCGTCGCCAGAACCCTCGTCGCCAGAACCCTCGTCGCCAGAACGCTCATCGCCAGAACCCTCGCGACGGAGCCCCGCGCCGACGGAAGCCGAGAACGTGAGCGCGGCGAGGGCCGCCGCGCCGATGGCGCCCGCGCGTTCGCCGAGCACCGCCGGGAGGAGCGCGATCTCGGGTCGGTGAGTCTCTCCCTCGAGGTGTCCGACGAACGCGCGCCGCAGCGGCGCGAAGAGCAGCTCGCCCATCTCGACCACGCCCCCACCGACGACGATGCATTCGGGATCGAGGATCGTCGCGAGACCCGCGAGACCGATCGCGACGTTGTCGGCATACTCGGCGATCAGGTCGATCGCCACGACGTCGCCGAGTCGCGCGGCGACGACCACGGCGTACCCGTCGTACGGTTCGCCGATCGCGCCGCCGACGCCCGCCGCGACGCGCTCGCGGGCGAGGCGACCGAGTGCGCTCCCCGAGGCGATCGCCTCCCAGTGCCCGTCGGCACCGCACGCGCAGCGCGGTCCGCCGCGCTGCACCGTCCAATGTCCGATCTCGCCCGCGAACCCGTTCGCTCCGCGCAGGATCCGCCCGCCGACCACGATCGCACCGCCGATCCCGGTTCCGAGCGTGACGACGAGCGCGTCGCGCGCGCCACGCGCGGCGCCCTGCGCGACCTCGGCGAAGCCGGCGACATTCGCGTCGTTGTCGACCACGACCGGGAGACCGGTCCGCCTGGCCATCTCACCGCGAACGTCGACCTCCTCGACCTGGGGGAGGTTCGGGCCGTACCGGAGCCGACCGTCCGGGGTCACGAGCCCGGCGATGCCGACGCCGACCGCGTTCGCTCGGTTCGCCGACGCGAGCTGCCCCGCGACTTCGGCCATCGCGGCGAGCAGCCGCGCTTCGTCGTGGGCACTCTCGACGCGCAGTTCGTCGACGATCGATCCGTCGTCGGCGCGCGCGACCCCGAGGATCTTCGTACCGCCGACGTCGAGCCCGATCGTGGTCACGGTGCCGTCAGTCGAGGTCGATCCGCTGCACCCGCGGTCGCGCGGCACGGCCCCGGGCCGCTTGTTGGTGCTCGACCGCGGACTCGGCGGCGTCGAGCATCGACCGCGCCACCGAGATGAGCTCACGCGCCGCGGTGACCAGGTGGTCGAGTGCCTCCGAGTCGAGCCCGCGCGCCTCGGCGAACAACGAGCCGACCGGGCACGCGTAGCACTCGTCGTGCGGGCCACCGCGGTCGCGCTCCGCCTCGGCGCCGGGTTCTCCGGGGTCGTCGGCGAACGGCCGCTCGTCGGCCTTTCGAGCGTCGTCGAACAGCGGGTTGCCCCGGCGCGCGCCGGCGCGATCGCGTGCGGTGAATCCGGGGTCGGGACGCGCGCTCATGCTCGTACGAACTCTACGTGCAGGCGACCGTCGACGAACCGGGCGCCGCCGACCTCGCGCGCCCGGAGCGAGTCGGGGAGCACGAACGCTCGACGGTGCGGACCGACTGCGACGAACAGCTCGTCGTCGGTGCGGGCCAGATCGATGTCGCCGCGGTCCGAGAACGGCAGGTGGACCGAGAGCACCAGCGCGTCGCCGAGTGCATCGACGCGCAACGGTTCGACCTCCGCGAGACGGGCAGCGGGATCGAGGGCGCCGTAGAGGGCGTCGCCGAACGCCGCGAGGCCTGCGACCCCGACGATCTCGCTGCCGGCGAGTTCCGCGGCGAGGATCGGCAGCGGAGCGAAGGCCGCTTCGATCGTGTCGAGGTGTTCACCCTGCGTCCGTCGCCAATCGTCGAAGAACGGGTCGGTCACCGCCGCCGGGAGGATGCGGTTCGCGACGACCGCGTCGACGTGGTAGCCGAACAGCGAGAGATACGTGAACGTGCGGCGCGCTTCGGCGACCACGAGTCGTTCGGGGTTCACCACGAGTCGAGCCGAGGTGATCGCACCGTCGGTGAGCAGCTCCCGGACACCGTCGAGGCGGTCGTAGAAGCGTCGGATCGCCGCGAAGACCTGATCGCTCGCGATCGGCATGTTCGTCAGGCGCGCGAGCATCGGTCGTGCGGCGCGCGTCATCCGGCGTTGCACGGCGAAGACCTTGTCCATGTACCAGGCGAGCACGTCGGGGAGCGACAACAACCGCAACGTCTCCGCCGTCGGCGCGCAGTCGACGACCACGAGGTCGTATTCGCCCGACGCGGCGTGGGCCTTGATGTCGGCGAGCGCGAACACTTCGTCGAGGCCCGGAATCACCGCGAGTTCCTCGGCCTCGACGGCATCCGCGCCCGCCCACCCGAGCACGTCGACGAGATACTCGCGGGCCTCGCCCCACGCCTCCTCGAACCGACGGCGGGCGTCGAGTTGCTGGCCGTGGAGACGGGCGGCGAGCGCTCCCGGCGTGTCGCCGATCGCCACGCCGAACGCGTCGGCGAGGCTGTGGGCCGGGTCGGTCGAGAGCACGATCGTGCGCAACCCACGCTCGGCCGCCCGCGCCGCGGTCGCAGCGGCAACGGTGGTCTTGCCGACGCCGCCCTTGCCGGTGACCAGCAGGATTCGCACGCCTCCGACACTACCGACGCGTCGTGGCGCGCGCCCGGCCGTGTCCGGTCCGGGTCAACCGGCGGATTCGATGTGGCGCTTCAGCTCCTTCAGCGCGCTGCCCATGATGAGCGAGGCGGCGCGGCGCTTGACCATGCCGGGCAGCGGCACGCCGACCTCGACGGTCAGGTCGTAGTGCACCCGGGTCGAGTCACCCTCGGGCTCGAACCGGTAGGTGCCGTCGAGGCGCCGCAGCATCTCACCCTCGGCGAACTCCCACGAGAACGAATTCGGCAGGTCCGAGTAGTCGTAGGCGAGCACGTACCGGATGCTCTTGCCGAGCGCCGCGGCACGGAACTCGACACGGATACCGCGTCCCGCGTCGTCGCGCTCGAGGATCTGCGCGTGCTTGACGTCTTTCGCCCACTGCGGGTACGCCTCGAAGTCGAGTGCGACCGCGAGGCAGCGATCGGCGGGTGCGGCCACGCGGATTCGTTCGCTGGCGGTGTCGGCCACGAGTTCCTTCCCGTGTTGGTGGCGATCGGGGGTCGGGCCTTCGCCCGGTCAGAGTCTTGTCGTGTACCGGGGATCACGACGTTCGGGGTACACACCGTGTCGGGCACCCCAGAGGCCGGCGAACCCGATCGGCAACATGTTGACGAGGAACCCGGTCGGGTTCACGCCCATCGTGACGATCGTAAGGCCCAGCGCGACCGCCGCGAGACCGAGCAGCCGGAGGCGCACCGCGGCGGGAGCCGAACCCTGGAGGAAGAAGAGGCTCGCGACCGCGATGTCGTCACCCGCGGCGCTGCGAACCACCGCTCGAGCGAAGGCGGCCACCCACACACCCAGGGCGAGCGCGAACCAGGCGAGCGCCACCCCGGCCGCAACGGCGTTCGCGCCGCCGACCCCTGCGAGGTCGAGGCCGAGCACCACCAGGTAGACGAACAGCGTCGCGGTCGAGGCAGCGACGATCCGCCGTCCGGGGACAGCGGCGGGGAGCCCCAAGGCGAACAGATTCACGGCGCCCGCCACGCGAGCACGCCGAGGTCGCCGGCGGCGAGTCGGGCGAGGGTCGGCACGAGGCGGTCGTAGTCGAGGTCGTCGACGGCACGCCCGCGTGCCGCGGCGCCCATCGAGGCGCGCAGCGCGTCGTCGCGCAACAGACGATCGAGCGCCGACGCCGCCGCCGCGGCATCGCGCGGCGCGACGACGTACCCCGTGACACCGTCGACCACCGCTTCGTGCGAACCGCCGCTGCGCCCCGCGACGACCGGCACGCCGCACGCCTGAGCCTCCACGAACACGATGCCGAAACCCTCGGCCTCGAGCCCGCCCCACCGATCGCGGCACAACATCGCGAACACATCGGGCATGCCGAACACCGTGGCGAGGTCGGCATCCGCAACGCGTCCGAGGAAGTGCGTGCGCGTCGCGACCCCCCGCGACTCCGCGCGGCGCCGCAGTCGCCCGGCGTCGCGCCCGGTCCCGCCGATCACGAGTTGCACGTCGGGGTCGAGGCGCGCGACCGCGTCGATCAGCACGTCGAACCCCTTGCGCGGCACCAGGCGCGACTGGCCGAGCACCACGGGCCGACCAGGATCCAGACCGAAGCGCACGCGCGCGTCCCGCCGCGCCGCGGCGTCGAGCGGAGCGAACCGCGACGAGTCGATCCCGCACGGCAGTTCGAGCACGTCGAGTCCCCGACCGGCCGCAGCGACGCACGCGTCGGCCGGATAACCGCCGAACGCGAGTACGCCGGTCGCCGCGCGGAGCACGCGCCGCGCGAGGAGGTTCGTCGCCGGCAGGCGGCCCGGGACCGTGATCTCCGCTCCGTGCGCGAGCACGACGACGGGCGCGGCGCGTAACTGCGGGACGATCAGCCCGAGCGGCAACATCGGGTCGACGAAGACGATGTCTGCCCGCACCTCCCGGGCGAGCGCGTCGACCTGTCGAGCGAACGACGGCGTCGGCCAGAGCACCGAGGTCTTCGCGCGCTCGACGCGAAACGGTTGCGCCGCGTCCCAGGCAGCGGCCGCCGCGTGACGGGTCGTGAGGACGGTCGTCTCGGCGGCCGGCAACCGGCGCCAGAACTCCCACAGCACCGACTGGATGCCACCGACCTTC
>SXJQ01000101.1 GCA_005779345.1 Actinomycetota bacterium | reverse complement strand
GCCGCAGCGGACGCGGTCGCCGGCGGCACCCCTGTGCACGCCCGGGAGGCGGCGCGGGCGCTCGCGGCGGGCATCGACCTCGGCGCGCACGCCGACCTGCGCGGTGTGATCGCGGCGCGACTCGCCGCGGCCGACGAACGCTTGCGTCCGGCGCTCGCGCTCGCCGCGGCGAGCGGCGACGGATTCTGGCCCGAGGCCATCGGCGACGAGCTCCTCGCGGGCGCCCCCGACCTCGTGCGCGCCGGGTACGCGAGGCCCCGGGTGCGTTCCACGCTGCGCGGGAGCTCCGAGCTCGTCTGGTCGCACCCGCTGCTGCGCGAAGTCGCCTACGAACGTCTGACCGACCTCGACCGGCGGGTGCTCCACGGTCGCCTGGCGCGCCGGTTCGACACCCGGAGCGATGTCGACGAGGAGTCGATCGCTCGTCATGCCGGGCTCGCGTATCGACTCGGCGACGACGCCATCGGGCCGCTCACCGCGCGGCGCGCCGCCGGGGCGACGCGCGACGCGCTCGACCATTACGCGGTGCCCCGCGCCGCCGACTGGGTCGCGCTGATGCGCGAGACCGGCCGCGACCGGGATGACGCCGACGTCCTCGATGCCGAGGTCAAGAACCGCGAGGGAAGCTTCACCGCCTCGCTGCACCTGCTGCTCCCCCACGCCGGGCGCGACGACGAGGTCGGCACTCGGGCGTTGGTCGTCGGGACCGAGAGCCTGGTCGGGATCGGCGATTACGAGCGGGCCGTCGCGTGGGGCACCGCGGCACGCGACCGACTGGTCGATCGTCCGCGGGAGCGAGCGCTCAATGCACGGGGTCTGTCGGTCGCGCTCCGCGAGTGCGGACGCCTCGACGACGCGCTTGTCGAACTCGACACCGCGACCGCGCTGTTCGAGGCGCAGGGCGACGCGCTCCTCGCGGTGCGCCTCGGCGCGCAGGCCACCGAGGTCGCCACCTACCTCGACCACGCCGCGCGCCGGCCGCCGACCGATTCGATCGAGCGCGCGAAGCGGGTCGCGGCGAAGCTGCGACAGCTCGACGACCGGCGCGGCCTCGTGGAGTTCGCGGCCACCAGCGCCGCCGACTCGCTCGGCATCGAACAACCCGAGATGGCGCTGGAGCTCCAGCGCTCGGCGTTCGACGCCGCGCAGCTCCTCGACGACGCGCCCGTGCTCGCGCGTTGCGCGTTCCGCCTGCTCGGCGCCGCGAACGACGCCGAACGACCCGATGTCGCGGCCCGGACCATCTCGCACCTGCGGGACCCACCCGTCGATGCGATGAGCCGGCTGCGGATGCAGATCGCGGCCGAGTCGTACCTGGCCGCCGTCGACGGCACGACCGCACCGACCGCACCGACCGCAGGCCTCGACGAACTCGCCGCGGCCCTCAACGACGAGTCGCTGTCGGCCGATCAGTTCACCGCGGTCGCCGCGCATCTCTGGCGCGGCGAGGTCGGTGCCGCGACCACCCTGCTCGATCGCCTCGGCGGCACCGAACGCTCACCGTCGTCGTTCGACCTCCTCGCGCGGCTCCAGATCGTCTTGCTCACCGGGCCGCCGTTCGACGTCGACCTCGAGTTCCCCGCGACCACCGCGTTCCACCCCGAGCGAGCGGCGATCGAGTACCTGCGCGGCGACCCGCGCCGCGGCGACGAACTCCTCGCCGAACGCGACGAGTTCCTCCGCACGACCGCGAGCCTGCATCAGCCCTACGGGCCGAACTTCACCCAGCGGCTGCTGATGGTGTTGAGTCCGACCTCGGGACCCGAGGCCCGCGGCTGGTTCGAGCGACAACTGCTCGACCCGCCGTACCCGGCGATCTGGGTGCTCCACCGGGCGCTCACGGCGCTGCTGCTCGCCGAGCGAAGCTCGACCGATCGCGCTCGGCTGGGCGCCGCCGCCCGACGGCTGCGGGCCTCGGTCCGGCCCGACCCGGTGGTCGCGGCCTGGCTCGATCCCCGGCTCGCCCGCCTGGGCTAGCCGTTTCGTCGATCCCGAGTGATCCCGGTCACGTCTCACAGTGGCCTCTTCAGTCACGCTCCGTGGCATGCCGAGAAACCAGGTGGAACCCGACAAAGGGTTCTCCCGGACGAGACAGAGATCCACCCGGCCGCCAAATGGTCGCCTAGGTCGGTGGGGAGTCAGTGGCGAAACCGGCGTCTGGGCCCGGCATCCATTTGTGAGGTCCAGTCATGCGTCGTCTCTCCACCGTCAAGCTCTCGATCGCCGCCGTCTCGGTCGCCGCCGTCGGCCTGCTCGCCAGCCCCGCGGCCGTGCTCGCCCAGTGGACGTTCCGCTAGAGCGCACCACCCACCGCGTTTCGCGGTGCACAGCTCATCGTTTCGGCGATGAATTGTCGTCAGAACGCGCAGTCGAGCCGAGGTCGAGGTCGGACGGAGTCCAAAAGCCCGACCTCGGCTCGGTCGCGCCGTGGCCCTTGGCGTAGGCGCGCAGACGATCCACGGCATCGGCCGAGAGCAGATCGACCACGTCGAAGAACACACCCGGCCCCGCCGCGCGCAGCGCCGTGTCGCCCTCGCTCGGCCGGCGCGGCAAGTGGCTGGTCAGCAGGACGAGCGGGGTCGATCCGCGCGCGGATCTGAGCGCCGCGGCCCGTCCGAGCGACTTCCAGACCGCGTCGGTGCGCAGCAGGCCACCACGGTGGCTCGTGAACGCCCCGCCGACATCGAAGTACCACGGCGCGCCTTCGCCGTCGATCGCGACGAAGTTCACCGTGACACCCGTCTGGCGGACGCGGTGGTTCCGGGCCTCGATCGTGAAACCGGCCTCGGTCAAGACGTGCTCGGCGAGCTTCTGGCCGGCCTTGCCCTCGAGCGTGGCCCGTTGCCGACGACCGTCCGGATCGCCGTCGACAGCGTTCGGTTCGCGGGGCGATGGCGCGAGCGCTGCGGCGACACGCTGCCGAGCGATGTCGACGTAGCTGTCGTCGAGGTCGTACCCCACGTAGCGGCGACCGAGGCGCGCCGCCGCGACGAGCGACGAGCCGCTCCCCATGAACGGGTCGAGCACGAGGTCGTCGGCGAACGTGTAGAGGCGGATGAGCTGTTCGGGCAGCTCGACCGGAAACGGTGCGGGATGACCGACCCGCCGGGCGCTCTCGGGTGGGATCTCCCAGAGGTCGAGGGTGAGACCCATGAAGTCTTCGGTCATCAGCGTGCTCAGGTGGGGAAGTCCCTCGGTCTCGCGCCGCTTCACCGACCGGGCGCGATCGAACCGCCCCTTGCTCGCGACGATCACGCGCTCGGTGATGTCACGCAGCACTGGGTTGGTCGCGCTGCGGAACGACCCCCATGCGCACGACCCATTGGCGCCCGCGCCCTTCTGCCAGATGAGTTCGCCACGCAACAACAGACCCAGGTCGTGCTCCAGGATCCGGATCACGTCGGCCGACAGGCTGCGGTAGGGCTTGCGACCGAGGTTCGCGACGTTCACGGCGATCCGCCCGCCGGGTTCGAGTTTGCGGACACACTCGGCGAACACGTCGTGCAGCATTTGGAGGTACTCGAGGTACGACGACGGGACCCCCTCGCGTTCGAGTTCCTCTTCGTACTGCTTCCCGGCGAAGTACGGCGGCGAGGTGACCACCAGCGCGACCGAGCCGTCGACGACGGCGTCCATGTGCCGAGCATCGCCGCAGTTGAACGGCTCGACGACCGAATCCGGTCCGGCCACGGCGTCGTCGTCGGAGATCTCGGGCGCCCGGAAGCGGTCGTAGAAGGCGGTGGCGTCGTGGCTCTCGCGCGCACCAGCCCCGAAGTTCGACGTCGCGGTCTTGCGTCGTGCTCTCATCGAGACTCCCCGGGCATGGGCCGACGATACCGGGACGCCCTCGAACTCGCCACGGATGACCGCCGATCAGCCGAGGATGCCCCGCGTCAGATCGAGTGAGCCAGGCCTCGGAGTCGCCCGACCCGAGGATCGTCGGTGCCGAGCAGGTCGACGACCCAACCCATCACGATGTGTAGGTCGACCGAGCGCGCCTCGACCATGGCCTCGAGGTCGGCCCAATCCTTCGTGCGGTCGAAGAACACCTTGAACACCGCGAGGTCGGTCGCCGACAGGATCGGGATCGTCCCCGCGAGGAAGGGCACGCGCTCGATGTTCGCCGCGGCCTGTTCGTGAAACGGATGGTTGACCAAGAACAGGTCGATCGGCGTGTCCTCGTAGAACACCCGGGCCTGACCGTCGCGCTCGAGCAGCGCGGCGTCGGTCTCGGCCCAGGTGATGCCCGCGAGCGAGTCGAGCACGTCGCGCGCACGCTCCGGTGGCACGAAGACGTTGACGTCGATGTCGCGCGTGGCTCGCGGTTCCTCTACGTGATAGGCGAGCGCGAGCGCACCACCGAACGCGTGCGGCAGCGCCGTGGCCGACAACGACCGGTGCGCGCGTTCGATGATCTCGGCGAGCGGCGTGCTCATCGATCACCCGGCCCGACACGGGCATCGGGCAGGACCGGTGCGCGCAACACGCGCTTCGCGGCGCGGTGCGGCAGGTGCTCGGCGAGTTCGAGCACCGCGGCCAATCGGTCGGCGTTGCGGCGACGGTCGACGCGACGCAGCGTCGGGTCGAGTCGGGGCGCGGCGCGGTCGGCCGCAAGGAGGATCCGGTCGAGGGTCTCGACACCGGGGTCGCGCCGACCTGCCTCGTAGTGCACGATCGCAGCCGGTGACGTCTCGGCGAGCGCGGCCAGACGCCGCTTCGACATCCCGGCCGCCGTCCGCGCCGCCCGCACCATCGCCGCCGCTTCCATCGGCAAGATGTTATCGTAAACGATAACGCTTGCCAAGCATCGGAAGCCTCCTCGACATAGACAAAGCGATATATTCGGCGTAGGCTCGCTTCCATGCCGGTTGGTGCCATGCTGCGCTCGGCCCGCCGCCGCGCGGGACTCACCCAAGCCGAGGTCGCCGCGCGCGTCGGCACGAGCCAACCCGTGATCTCCGCCTACGAGCACGACCGGCGCGACCCGACCCTCGCGACGTTCACACGTCTGGTCGAGGCCACCGGAGCCCGCCTCGACCTGCGGCTCACGCCCATCGCCGCGCCCGAGCCGGTCGAACTGGGCCGAATGCGCGACGAACCCGTCGGGACACCGGCCGATGCCACGACCCGCGGGCGCGTGCTCGTCGACCTGTTGCTCCTCGCCGACGCGCTCCCGCCGCGGCCTCGCGGGGCGCTCACCTTCCCACGCCTGTCGTCGGTGTCAGGACGCTCGCGATGACGACGCCGGCGCTCCCCGACAAGATCCCGGCGCTCCCCGACAAGATCCCGGCGCTCCCCGACAAGATCATCGCGATCGATCGCGCCCTCGACCCGCTCCCCCACGCGTTCGGCGGGGCGCTCGCACTCGCGTACTACGCCGAGCCCCGCGCCACGGCCGACATCGACGTCAACGTCTTCGTCCCGGTCGACGAATTCGAACGTGTGCACACGCGACTCGCGCCGCTCGGCATTGCCGCCGCGACCGGCCAGGCCCAACGAGTCCGACGCGACGGTCAGATCCGGCTCGCGTGGGGCCACAACCCCGTCGACCTGTTCTTCAGCTACGACCCGTTCCACGACGCCGCCGCGGGTGCAACGCAACGGGTGCCGTTCGCCGCGACGACGATCCCCATCCTCGCCGCCGAGCACCTCGTGGTGTGCAAGGCGGTGTTCGACCGACCCAAGGACTGGGTCGACATCGACGCGATCCGAGCCGCCGGCACGACCCTCGACGCGGCCGAGGTCATTCGCTGGGTGCAGCGCATCGTCGGCGACACCGACCCGCGCTACGAACGCATCGTGGGCGTGCTCGCCCGTCCCGCGCCTCGCTGAGCAACTTTCGCGGCGTCCAGCTCATCGTTTTGCGCACGAGATACCGTCAGAACGCGAATTCGGGGCTCGGCGCTCAGATGTCGAGGAAGCGGACGTCCTTCGCGTTCTCCTGGATCCAGGTCTTGCGCGCGTCGACGTCGTCGCCCATCAACTTCGACAGGATCTCGTCGCAGATCGCGGCCTGATCCACGTCGATCCGCACGAGCGAACGCGTCGCGGGATCCATGCAGGTCTCGCGCAACTCCGGGTAGTCCATCTCCCCGAGCCCCTTGAACCGCGCGAACACGAGGTTGCGGTTCGGGTGCTCGGCGATGAGCCGCTGCCGGGCGGTGTCGTCGGTGATGTATTCCTTCTTCCCGCCGACGACCGTCGAGTACAGCGGTGGCTGCGCGCTGAACAAGCGGCCCGCGTCGACCAGCGCGGTCATCTGCCGGTAGAAGAACGTGATCAACAACGTGCGGATGTGCCCACCGTC
>SXJQ01000100.1 GCA_005779345.1 Actinomycetota bacterium | reverse complement strand
CGGGTCGCGACGCATCGACCGCGGGCCCGAAGGCGAACCAGCCGGCGGCCGCCCGGACGCGGCGGCCGCGACCGGCGCCGCGCGGCGGACTGCGCGCCGACCCGCCGAAAGGGTTGGCCTCGATGCTGGCCGGACCGGGGGTCGTCCTCGTGGTCGACGGCTACAACGCCGCGTACTCGGGCTGGCCCGACGCGTCGGCCGCCGACCAACGCGAGCACCTCGCCCGCGCGTTGCATCAGGTCCACGGCCGGTTCGGCTGCGAGGT
Organism: Actinomycetota bacterium; assembly: GCA_005779345.1. Lineage (GTDB taxonomy): Bacteria > Actinomycetota > Acidimicrobiia > IMCC26256 > PALSA-610 > SXJQ01. Next base: position 10,967 of record SXJQ01000100.1, on the reverse strand, counting down.
GATCTGCGTGTTCGACGGCGACGGGACCGAGGGCGTCAAGCCGCTGCGGCGCGACGGGCTCCGGGTCCTGTTCTCCGCGGCCGACGAAGAAGCCGACACGGTGGTCGTCCGGATCGTGCAGCAGTTGCCGCCCGAGCGGTCGGCCGTGGTCGTCTCCTCGGACCGCTGGGTCGTCGAGCACTCCGAGGCAGCGGGAGCGACCGCGGTCGGCTCACCGACCCTCGTAGCGCTCAGCCGGACACGATCGCACTGACCGGACCGCGATCGCGCGGAGCGTGGTCGTCGTAGGGCGCGGGCAGGCTCACGTCATGAAGCCCGAGCAGACCGTGACCACCGTGACCATCGACTGCGACACGTGTGTGATGCAGCGGACGAGTGCGTGTACCGACTGCGTCGTGTCGTTCATCGTCGGGCGCGAGCCGGGCGATGCGCTCGTGATCGACGTCGACGAGGCGCGCAGCCTCCGTGCGCTCGCCGACGGCGGTCTGGTCCCATCGCTGCGCCACCGCCCCGTCGAGCGGACAGGATCCTGAGACGTCGCGCTCGAGCGGGCGCCGAACGCTCCGCGTCAGTCGTCGCTGCGTTGCTGGCTGATCCGGAGCAGGTCCATCGCGCCGGTCGCGCTCGCCTTGATCCCGCGTGACACGACCGAGACGTCCCAACCCTCGGCCTGCGCTCGGAGTGCTCCGACCGTGCAGTTCTGGCGCCCGCCGAGCGTCGTGAACGGGTCGTAGTCGAACAGACGCATCGCGTTCGCATGGCTGATCTTGTCGATGTCGACATCGGAGCAGTTCGCCGACTGCATCTGCTTCATGAACTGCTCGGGCGACTGCGGCCAGGTGCTGTCGGAGTGCGGGTAGTCGCACTCCCAGCAGATCTGGTCGATGTTCATCTTGTGCCGCATCTCGATACCGACGGGGTCGTCGATCCAGCAGCAGATGACCTGCTCGTCGAACACCTGGCTGGGCCGACGCGCGCCCATGTCTTGTCCGGTCCAGAAGCGGTGGCGGTCGTACGTGTAATCGATGCGCTCGCGGAAGTAGGGGATCCAGCCGATCCCGCCTTCGCTCAGCGCGTACTTCAGCTTCGGGAACTTCTGCGGAACCTGCGACCACACGAAGTCGGCCGCGGCCTGCACGATGTTGAGCGGCGTCAGGGTGATGAGCACGTCCATCGGCGCGTCGTCGGCGGTGATGACCATCTTGGAGCTCGACCCGATGTGCACGTTGACGACGGTGCCGATCTCCTCGCACACGGCGAAGAAGCGGTCCCAGTGCCCCGAGTGGATGCTCGGGAAGCCGAGGTGCACGGGGTTCTCCGAGAAGGTGACCGATCGGCAGCCCTTGGCCGCGACGCGCTCGACCTCGGCGACCATGAGGTCGATGTCCCACATCACCGGCAGAGCGAGCGGGATGAAGCGGCCGGGGTATGCGCCGCACCAACTGTCGATGTGCCAGTCGTTGTAGGCCTGCAAGAGCGCGAGTCCGAGCTCGGGTTCCTTGACCGCGGTGCGGGCGAACAGCTGGCCGCAGAACTGGGGGAAGCTCGGGAAGTTCATCGAACCGACGATCCCGTTCGCGTTCATGTCCTTGACGCGATCGTGGATGTCGTAGCAGCCCGAACGCATGTCGTCGAAGCTCGTCGGATCCATCGCGTATTCCTCGGGCGGACGGCCCGCGACTGCGTTCAGTCCGATGTTGGGCAGTTCCGCGCCCATGAACGCCCAGACGTCGATCCCGCTGTCCTTGCGGATCAGCTTCGGTGCCCGTTCGGCATGCTCGGCGGTGAGCCGACCCTCGAAGAGATCGGGGGGCTCGACAACGTGATCGTCGACCGATACCAGGACCATGTCTTCGACTCGCACGATCGCTCCTCTCGTCGCTGACCGACCGACGATCGATCACGAACCTGACGTTCGTGTCACCCTATCGCCGCGCGGTCCGCGGCACCATCGGCCTCAGCGGTATCGCTCGACCAGCTCGGCACGGCTCGCGACACCGAGCGCGCGGTAGATCCGCGAGACCCGGTTGCGTACCGTTCCGCGGGCGAGCCCGAGTTCCGTGGCGAGGTCGGCGATCGAGGCGCCGTCGAGCAACGGGAGGGCGATCGCGAGGTCGGTGTCGGCGAGCGGCAACCGGGCGGGGTCGGCCCGCAACGTCGTCTCGCCGAACGACCGCGCGAACTCCCAGTGGATCACAGGCCCGTCGGGCCCGACCAGCCCGCGGAGTCGGTTGTACGACAGGCCCCAACCGTTGATGTGCAGCCCGTCGCCGACGAAGTCGAGTTCGTCGACCTCGCCGCGGAGCACGCGGTGCGCGTCGGCGAGGTTCGCGGTGAGGGTCTCGGGGTGGAAGAACAGCCAGACGGGATTGCCGACCCCGATCGGGATCGATGCGTCCCAGCTCGTTCCTTCGACCCCACCGGCCACCATTTGCAGTTCGTCGTCGACGAGCATCCAGCCGCGCGGCGTCGACACCGGCGACGCCGCGGTCTCCGGGCGGGAGAGGTACATCACGTAGACGGGGCGGTCGTCGGGGCCACGACGCACGATCGAGCACTGCAACAAGAGGTTGCCGTGGCGTTGGTTGAACCACCACGTCCCAGGTACCTCGGCGCCCTCGGCGATGCGGGTATCGATCTCGTCGTCGCGGCCGAACTCGGTGAAGCTGGTATCGCTGCCCGACCGCCCGAGGAAGCCGTCGAACGCCGGGTTCGAGGCCACGATGCGACCGTCGGCCGCGAGTGCGACACCGACGCTGGTCAGCGTCATCGGGGCGGACTGAAGCGCGCGGCCGAGCGACGCGATCCACTACCGACGTGGACCACGCGCATGCACGAACACCGGCTCGTTCTGCGCGTGCGCGGCGTGCGCGCGTTCGATGCCCGCGTGGAATCCGACGATGCGCGATCCGACGACACGATTCGCATGCGCGAACCTCGGGTTGTAACGCTCGAAGAGCTGCGCGGTGTCGCGCACACCCAGCTTCTTGCGGACCCGTGCCAGCAGGTTGCGAACGGTGCTCTCCGCGACCCCGAGTCGCACTGCGATCGCGCGGGTGTGGACGCGGCCGACCACGAGGTCGAACACCTCGCGCTCGCGGGCCGACAACGTGGTCGTGGGGTCGCGCAGGGCGCTCGTCGGCGCACTCCCGAGCGTGTTCATCGCGATCTGCCTCCGGCCGCCGTCACCGACGAGCAGCTGGAGGCGCCACTCGATCGGCGTCGACAAGCGCGCGGTCGTGAGAATTCGTGTCGTGCGGATGGCCTCGCTGGCGTGCCCGGCGAGGAGTTCGTCGACGGCCGCGAAGAAGATGCACAGGTCGTCGGGGTGGACGAACGGCCAGATCGACAGACCGGCGATCGATCCGATGGCCGGGTGGTGATCGACGACCCGAAGGCGCTCGTCGATGACGATCGTGAAGGCGGGGAACTGCACGGGTTCGGACTCTTCGCGCGTGGGCTCGGGTGTCGAGTACACGAGGTAGACCGGTCCGCCGCCGGGGAGGCGGTCGTAGCGCAGGGCGGTGACGACCGATGTCGCGACGCCGCCAGTGCGCCGTTCATACGAGACCACCCGAGTCAACGACGGTTCGGTCGGCGTGAGCGCCGCGACGTCGCGGATCAGCGCGTCACGCGTCTCGTCGGTGATACGGCTGAGGAGCAGCGCGGCGATCGACCCAGCGTCGGCGTTCGAGCCGCGAGCGCCGGCCTCGGTGAGGTCGAAGCGCCGCAACAGCGGCTGGTTGTAGGCGACCATCGTGCCGTCGACATCGAACAGCGCGAGGCCATAGGCGAGTTCCGAGGCGATCGGCGACACGACGGTCCGACGGATCGCTTGGATCGCGTCGTCGCGCGTCCAGTGCTCGAGCGCGCCACTTCGGTCTGCCGTCACGCGTGCATTGTGACGCGTCCGTCCACGAGACGAGCGACGAGCGACGAGCGACGTCAGCCGGTGGTCTGCTTGAGCCGCTCGAGCAGCTCGGCCTGGTTCGTGACTCCGACCTTGCGGAAGATCGCCGACAGGTGATTGCGGACGGTGCTCGGCGAGATGAACAACGATTTCGCGATCGTCGAGACCCGGTAGCCCTGGTCGACGAGATCGAGGATCTCGCGCTCGCGACCGGAGAGCCGGAACTCGGCGAGGTACGACGCGCGGTCGTCGTCGGTGGGCGCGGCGGGCACGGCGGGCGCCGCGGGGAGGAGGCTCACGATGGCGGCGGTGCGGTCGCCGAGATCGAACGGTTGCGCGCAGACGACGAACGTGTCGAAGGCGCCGGTGTGCCGGTTGGCGATCTGCAGGGTGCCGGTGTGCTCGTCGAGCTGGCCGTTCGCGACCTGGGCGAGCCGTCCGATGACCTTCGGGAGGTCGTTCGCGATGGCGAGGTCGGTGAAGTGGCGGCCGACGACGTCGTTGGAGTCGTGTCCGGTGTAGTCGGCGAGGGATCGGCTGACGGCCTGGACGTGTCCGTCGGAGCCGACGAGCGCGAACAAGCCCGTGGGTCCGGGGGTCGCGGCCCTGGGGATGTCGATCTCGAGTGCCATACGTGTCGCCCTCACGCGGGTGTCGGAGTGACCGCGGATTCCGGATCGAATCGTGCGGGTTTTCATCGATTCAATCAGACCGCTTGTAGACGTGTTGTCATTCGTCTGGGCGTCTCGTCCGTAAGACAGAACGTCCAGCCTCTCGCGGCGCGGGGTCCGTGCTAGGAACGGGCGCGTTCGAGGAGGAGCTCCATGCCGATCGCTGCCCAGACCGCCGACGTCGACGCCATCAACCTCGCGTTGCTGATCCTGCGGCTGACCTGCGGGTCGATGATCATCGCCCACGGGTACAACCACATCTTCCGCGGGGGCAAGATCCAAGGCACCGCCGGCTGGTTCGCGAGCATGGGCATGAAGCCTGGGATCCTGCACGCGTGGCTGGCGAGCATCACCGAACTCGGCGCCGGGACAATGCTCCTGCTCGGGTTGCTCACCCCGCTCGCCACGGCCGGGCTGACCTCGGTGATGGTCGTCGCCTGGGTGACCGCCCACCGCAACAACGGCTTCTTCATCTTCAAGCCCGGTCAGGGCTGGGAGTACGTCGCGTTCATCGCACTCACGGCGATCTCACTCGGCACGCTCGGCGCCGGCGAGTGGTCGCTCGACAACGCGCTCGATTTCCCGATCGCGCCGGGTTCGTGGAACGCCTTCGCGATCGCGGCCGGCCTCGGTGTCGGCGGGGCGGCCGCGCTGCTCGCCGCCTTCTACCGACCGGACTCCGACGCGTAGGCCGCGTACTCGTCGCGACCCCTAGCTGTCGTCGCGACTGCGGTCCAGTGTCTCGACGAGCAACGGCACGACTTCGGTCCAATCGCCGACGATCCCGGCGTCGGCGGTCGCGAACACCGCGGCCTCGCGGTCGCGGTTGATCGCGAGCACGGTGCCGGCGTTGCGATACCCGACCGAATGGTTGAACTTGCCGCCCGCGCCGATCGAGACGTAGAGCCGCGGCGCGATGGAACGCCCGGTGATTCCGACCTGGCGGGCGCGGGGCATCCAACCAGCGTCGGTGACCTTGCGCGTAGCAGCGAATGCCGCGCCGAGTCGCGCCCGCAATGGTTCGAGGTCGTCGTAGGCAGCGGGGTCGACACCGCGGCCCACGCCGATGACCGCCGCCGCGTCGGCGAGCTCGTCGAGGTCGTCGTCGCGCGTGCGCGCCAGAACCACGACGCGCCGTCGCGGCCCGACACCGAACCACTCCACGGGTGCCGCGTGATCGCGTGGCTGGGCGGCTGCGAGCGTTCCGGCGCGGACGGTCGCCATCTGCAATTCGGACGTGCAGCGGATCGCGGCGACGACCGCACCACCGAACGCCGGCTTCCACGCGACGAGGCGGCCACCGTCGAGGTCGAGCTCCACGGCATCGCCCGTGAGCCCCGCGCCCATGCCCGCCGCGGTGCGCGCCGCGACCTCGCGGCCGAACGCGGTGCTCGGTGCGAGGACGATGCTCGTCGGGTTCGTCGCCAACCAGCCGCACAGCGCGGCCGCGAGGTCCTCCTCGGTGTCGGCATCGAGCGCGACCACCCGGTCGGCACCGAGCGCGCCGAGGTCGCCGCCGAGCGTGTCGGCCGGGCCGGCGGCGACTGCGTGGCCCCCCAAGGTCGTCGCGAGCATCGCGGCCTCTGACAGCAACTCGGCGGCGAACGACGGCCGATCGGGCTCGACGAGTGCGACGACGGCGGGGCCCGCAGCCGGTCGCGGAGGCGGGAGCGGCGTGATCGGCGAGGTGGTCATCGAGCGGGTGAGCGCGTCGCGCGAGCGGAGCACCGCGACCGCGGCCTCGACCTGTTCGCGCAGCGCCGCGTCGGGGTGCAACGCCCGGCGACGTGTCACCTCGAGCGTCCGTGACGCGCCGACCCGGGTCGGGCTCGCGGCCGCGCCCCACGGCCCCGCACCGAGCTCGTCGGCACCGAGGCGTCGAATCGCGGCGGCGTCGACGGCCGCACGGCCGGCCGGGTCGACCTTGCTCGGTTCGCAGAGCCGTTCCGCGCACGAGATCACGGCCGGCAGGCTCGTCTCGATCTGCATCCAGCCGTCGTCGAGTTCGGCGCGGGCGTGGACCGTCGAGCCCGAGCCCGAGCCCGAGCCCGGACGGTCGTCGATCGCCAAGTAGCGCGCGGCCGACACGAACGGGAGATCGAGGAGCGCCGCGATCTGCGGGCCGACTTGACCCGTGTCGGCGTCGACGGAGTTCCGACCGCACAGCACGAGATCGAACGGCCCGTACCGCGCGAGCGCCGCGGCGATCGCGCTCGCCGTGGCGAAGGTGTCGGATCCGGCGAACGCCGGGTCGCAGATGTGGACCGCGTCGATCGTGGCGAGACCGTGCTCGGTCCCCCAGGCGATTGCCTCGCGGAGGACGTCGTCGGCGGTCGGGGGGCCGAGCGTGAACACGGTGACCGAGCTCGCCGGCCGCTCGGTTGCGAGCTCGACTGCCTTGGCGACGGCACGGCGGCAGTACGCGTTCATCTCGAGCGGCAGCCCTTCGCGGACGAGCCGCCCGTCGGTGCCCAGCGTCATCGTCTCGAACTGCGGTATCTGTTTGACGAGCGCCGCGATCCGCACGGTCCCTCCTCGGTCAGTCGACGCTGCGAACGAGCGGCGGGAGTGCCTCGAGCTGTTCGAGATAGTGCTGCCGCGAATGGTGGACGAATCGAGCGCTCACCCCGGTCGCGCCCGCAGCGCGCAGTGCTCGGAGTGCTTCGACCGTCGCGTCGGTCGCGCCGCCCGGGTCGAGCGGCGCCGGCTGCAACCACACGTCGAGCGGTCGCGCTCGTTCGGCCCACGCGGCCGTGGCCGCGGCCGCGTCGATCAGCCCGCGCACCGCAGTGGGGTCGAGGCCGAACGGCGCCCAACCGTCGGCGAGCTCGACCGCGCGGCGCAGCGAACGAGCGCTGCGGCCGCCGATCCAGATGGGGACGTCGGCGCTGACCGCACACGGATCGACGATGAAGCCCTCGATGTCGAAGTGGGTCCCGTGGTACTCGGGCTCGCGGCGACCGAACGTTGCGCGCAGCGCCCGCACCGCGTCGTCGGCGCGCGCACCGCGATCTGCGAACGGAGCGTCGAGCAACGCGAACTCCTCTTCGAGCGAACCGACGCCGACACCGAGGACGAGCCGACCGTCGGCGATACGATCGAGCGTCCCGTAGCGCTTCGCGATCTCGAGCGGATGGTGGTACCCGAGCACGAGCACGAAGGTGGCGAGGCGCAGGCGTTCGGTGTGCGCGGCGAGATACCCGAAGGTGGCGAGCGGGTCCCAGTAGCGGGCACCACGGGTGGCGGCCACCGCGGTGGGAATCGCGACGTGCTCCGAACAGGTGAGATGGTCGTACCCGAACCGCTCGGCCGCGCGTGCGATCGCGACGACATCGTCGAGGGTCGCGTCGGACTCCCAGGCGGCATGCGCGCGGGGGAGCAGCGTCAGAACGGGCGTCACGATCCCGAGGTCCACGGACGGCGACGATACGGCGTCGACGTCGCGAGGCCGAACCCCGCCGAGGGCGACGGGCTCGGGTCGCGAACGACGCCCGAAGAAGAGGTCGGCCGCACCCGGTGATGGTGGGGGCACCACCGGGTGTGCGGCCGGGCCCGAAGCTAAGCGATCAGCGGCGCTGGTGCATCGTCCAAACGGATGACGCGGCAGGGTCTTGGGTGATTCTTGACCGTGGATTCGACGACCGCGGCGTACACCTAGATTCGCGGTCCGTGGAACCCGAGACGCTCGAATCCGCGATCGGTCGCCATGTCGTGGCGGGCGACTCGGTACACATCGTCGTGGGGCACACGCGGTGGTCCGCCGCGGCCCGCGAGCTCGTCCGCCAGTGGTGGGGGCGCGATCCGGGATTCACCCTGGTGATGCTCAGCTTGTCGAGTCTCGGCGCGCTGTTCTTCCGCGGCGGGCTCGTCCGAAAGGTGGTCACCGGCTATTCGGGCGACACGTTCCCCAACTTCACGCCGAACCCGTGGTTCCAGGGGGCGTATCGCGATGGAACCGTCGAGGTCGAGCACTGGTCGTTCCTCGCGTTCGCGCAGCGGCTCGAGGCCGCGGCGCGCGACCTCCCCGCGATCGTCACCCGGTCGATCGCCGGGAGTTCGATGGCGACGAACGACGCGTACACCGAGATCGACACCCCGTTCGGCGCGGTCGGACTGCTCGCTCCGCTCGCTCCCGACGTGGCTCTGCTGCACGCCCCCGTCGCCGATCGCGCCGGCAACATCGCATTCCATCCGCCGATGCTCGAAGGCGTCTGGGGCGCGCTCGCGGCCCGTCGGGGCTGCATCGTGACCGTCGAGCGGATCGTCGACGATCTTCGGCCATGGTCGCACCTCGTCCGCATCCCCGCGCACAAGGTGCTCGCCGTCGTGGAGGCACCGCTCGGCGCTCACCCCGGCGGGCTCTTCTGCGGTGACCTCCCCGTGGAGGGCTACGGCGAGGACTACGAGTTCTGGGTCGAGGCGCGTGCGGCGACCCGTCGCGACGACTACGACGACTGGATCCGCGAGTGGGTCCTCGACGTGGCGACGCAGGAACAATGGGTCGCCAAGCTCGGCGACGCGCGCGTGGCTGAGCTCCGGGCGAAGGCCGCGCCCGACTCGTGGCGCACCGACGAAGCCGCGCACATCCCCGACCTCGAGTCGGAGCCCAACGCGTGGGAGCGCGCCGCGGTGATGGGGGCACGGGCGCTCGCGGCGCGCGTCGTGGATGTCGACGCGCACGCGGTGCTCGCCGGTGCGGGAGTCGCCAACCTCGCGGCGTGGCTCGGAGTCGCCCTGGCCCGCGAGCAGGGGAGCGCGGTCGAACTCACGGCCGAGATCGGGTTGTGGGGCTACGACGCGGTGCCGGCCGATCCGTTCGTGCTGAACCACCGCAACTTCCCGACCGCGACGATGCTCGGCGACGCGGCGCTGGTGCTCGGTGCGCTCGTCGGCGGCGCGGGCACGCGCACGATCGGGTGTCTGGGAGGCGCCCAGATCGACCGGTTCGGCAACATCAACAGCACCTCGCTCCTCGATCAGGGCGGGCCGTTCCTCGTCGGGTCGGGCGGCGGCAACGACGTCGGGAGCGTCGCAGTCGACAACGTGGTGATCGCGCTGCTCGCTCCCCAGCGGTTCGTCGCCGACTGCTCCTACATCACGACCCCGGGCCGCGCCGTGCGAACCCTGGTGACCGACCTCGCGACCTTCGAGAAGCCGAGCGACGACGGCGTCCTCACGCTCACGGCGGTCGCGGCGGGCGCCGATCCGGTCGCCGAGCGGGTCGCCCGCGCCCTCGCCGCGTGCGGATGGGATGTCCCGATCGCCGAGAGGGTCCGCGAACTCGCCCCGGTCACGCGCACCGACGTGGCGCCGTTGCGGCGATGGGACCCGCGCGGCTGGTTCCTGCGCGAGCGCTGACCCCGCGAACGTTGGTCCCCCGACCGCTGACACCGCGGGCGATCGAGAACTCGATTGCGGACCGAGCCCGGGCACACGAGACTCCGTCGATGCCGCAGAACGTGTTCGTCGGTCCGATCGCTCGCCGCTACGACGCCGGCCTGGGCGACATGGCCGATGCCGCGTTGCTCGCGCGAACCGCCGACGTCCTGGCCGAGTTGGCCGGCACCGGCGGCGCGCTCGAGTTCGCGATCGGCACCGGGCGCGTCGCGCTCCCACTCGCAGCGAGGGGAGTGCAGGTCGCGGGGCTCGAGATCTCCGAAGACATGGTGGCGGAGCTGCGCGCGAAACCGGGTGGCTCGGAGATCCCGGTGACCATCGGCGACATGAGCGCGACGCGGGTCGCGGGGACCTTCGACCTCGTCTATCTCGTCTTCAACTCGATCGGTAACCTGCTCACCCAGGCCGAACAGGTCGCATGCTTTCGCAACGCGGCCGCGCATCTCGGGCCAGGCGGTCGCTTCCTCGTCGAACTCGGCGTGCCCGACCTCCGGCGCATGCCGCCGGGTCAGACCTCGTGCCCGTTCGACATCGCCCCGGAACACCTCGGCTTCGACACGTACGACTTCGCCGACCAGCACCTGACCTCGCACCACGTCTGGTTCGACGGGTCCGAGTGCGTGCGATTCGACTCCCACCACCGCTATGCGTGGCCGGCCGAACTGGACCTGATGGCCCAGCTCGCCGGGATGGACCTCGTGCACCGTTGGGCCGACTGGGAGCGGTCGCCGTTCACCGGCGAGAGCCGCTCGCACGTCTCGGTCTGGGCGCGCGGCACCGACGGAGACGGCGGCACACGATGAGGACCTTCGGCCCCCCACCGACACCGCCGCTCGCGGCCTAAGGTTTCGCGCGATGGGCCGGGTCGCGTTGACACACATCACGAAGCGATTCGGGAAGTCGGCCGCGGTCGACGACGTCACCTTCGATGTCTTCGACGGCGAGTTCCTCGTGCTGCTCGGCCCCTCGGGGTGCGGCAAGAGCACCCT
>SXJQ01000099.1 GCA_005779345.1 Actinomycetota bacterium | reverse complement strand
GCCGCGGCGTTGCGACGCGCGTGCAAACTGCAATTGATATGACCTCGGTAGCCGAGCCCTACATCCGGCGCCGCGCCATCCGGCATCTCGAGAAGGGGCGGGTGGTGATCTTTGCGGCCGGCACCGGAAACCCGTATTTTACGACCGACACCACGGCGGCGTTGCGCGCCGCGGAGATCCGCGCGGGAGCGGTGCTGAAGGGCACCCACTCGGGGGTCGATGGCATCTACGATGCCGACCCGCGCAAGCATCCCGAAGCGATCAAGTTCGCGCATGTGACCCACCGCGACATCATCGAGCGCGACCTGTCGGTGATGGACACCGCGGCGATCGCGCTCTGCCGCGAGAATCAGATCCCGATCGTCGTGTTCGATGTCACGGCACCCGGCAACATCCGTCGGGTGCTGCTCGGCGAACCGATCGGAACCCTGGTCACCCAGTCGTGAAGGTGTCAGTCGTGAAGGTGCCGGCCCCCGCAGGGTCGGACCGGAAGGAGCCCTGATGGACGCCCGCCTCACCGAAGCGCACGAGAAGATGCACCGCGCCGTCGAGCACCTGCGCGAGGAGTTCGGCGCGGTGCGGACGGGCCGCGCGACTCCCGCGCTCGTGGAGAAACTCCGGGTCGAGTGCTACGGCTCGGAGGTTCCGCTGCAACAGGTCGCCGGTTTCTCGGTTCCCGAGCCGCGGGTGCTCGTGATCGCCCCGTACGACAAGACGAACCTGAAGGCGATCGAGAAGGCGATCCAGGCGAGCGACCTCGGGGTCAACCCGAGCAACGACGGCGAAATCGTGCGAATCACGTTTCCCGAGCTCACCCAGGAGCGCCGCAAGGATCTCGTCAAGGTCGTCAAGCACAAGGCGGAGGAGGGCAAGATCGCGGTCCGCAACGTCCGCCGGCATGTCCGCCAGGAGCTCGAGCACCAGGCCAAGGATGGCGACATCAGCGATGACGACCTCGCCCGGGTCGAAAAGGAGCTCGAGAAGCTGACGCATGAGATCGTGGCCGAGATCGACAAGCTGCTCGATCACAAGGAAAAGGAACTCCTCGAGGTCTAGGCCACGCGCGGCGGGGGTCACCCGTGCCGCACGACCGGCGGCCTACCTTTTCGGGAGCGGGGGGAGACCGAGTGCCCATCGACTACGACGACGACGAGCGCGAACGACCCGAGGTTCGGGAGGAGCGCGATGCCTCCGAGCCGACCGGCGGCGTGCGCATCCTGGGCGCGCAGCCCGCGGCCGAGCCCGCCGCGCCGAGCGGCGCGGGTGTTCCTGGCGGCGAACCCGATGCACGGCCCGTGCGGTGGTCCAACGAAGGCCCGTCGTGGACCGCTCGCGACGAGCCGGTCGAGGCCACGATCGCGGATCTCGACGAACCCGACGATCCCGACGACGCGGCTCGCGACGCGACCGAGGCGCTCCCCGCGGTCCATCGTGATCTCGATCTGTCGCATGTCGACCTGTCCGACATCGATCTGTCCGACGTCGATCCCGGCGAGACGGTGACGGGCGAGATCCCCGAGCTTCCGCACTGGAGCGAGCCGCCGACGGGCGCGATGCCTGCCATCTTCGACCAAGACGATTCGGTTCCCGACGACACCGACTGGTCGGGCCTGGCGGGCCCGGGTGCCGCCGTGGCCGGCGCCGCAGGACCGGGCGCGCAATCGCGCTTCCGCGTCGAGGGCTCCGACTGGGACGAAGACGATTTCGCCGAGCAACTCGCCGAAGCGACCGCCGACGACGAAGAGCTCCAGGGCGGCGCGCTGGGCGAACCCGAACACGACCCCAACGCCTCCGACGAGGAGTTCGCGGCCGCGGTCGCCAAACGCCGCCGCACGGGTGCTCGCGAGGTGACGACCCCGCGGCGTTCGCCACGCCCGGCGCGTACCGCCGCCCCCGCCGCGGTCGGTGCGACGGCGTCGCGTCCCGACCTGTTCGGCGACGCGGCAGGCGGCGGGCGCAACCTGCCGCTGGCGCTCACGACGGCCGGCGCGTTGGCGATCATCGCGCTCGGCGCGTTCTTCGCGGGCGAGCGGTGGACGGCGTGGCTCGCCGCCGCGATCATCGGTGTCGCCGCCGCAGAGTTGGTCGGCTCGCTCAACCGCAAGAAGCTGCACTCGGCGAACCTCGTCGTGATCGTCGGCGCCGCGGCGATGCCGCTCGCCGCGTGGTCGCACGGCACGTTCGGCTACGTCGTCGTCACCGGGTTGGTGGTCGTGTCGACGATGCTGTGGTTCCTCGCCGGCGCCGGGCCGGGCCGCCCGCTCATCGGATCGGCCACGACGCTGCTCGCGTTCGGTTGGGTCGGCGGGCTCGGCGGGTTCGCCGGGCTCTTGTTGAGCGTCGACCCGCGGCTCGGCGTGGAGTGGCTGCTCGCGGCGGTGCTGCCCACGATCGCGTACGACGTCTTCGGCTATTTCGTCGGCGCGCAGTTCGGCAAGTCGGCCATCGCGCCGAACGTGTCACCCAACAAGTCGTTCGAGGGCACGCTCGCCGGTGTGTTCGCTGCCGTCATCGTCGGGTTCACGATCGTGGCGCGCCTCGACCCGTTCGACGGGCACCTCCCGTGGGCGATCCTCGTCGGACTCGGCGCGGGGCTCGCCGCGCTGCTCGGCGACCTGTGCGAGTCGCTCGTCAAGCGCGACCTCGGGATCAAGGACTTCAGCGGAACGTTGCCCGGCCACGGCGGGGTCCTCGACCGCTTCGACGGCATGTTGTTCTCGATGCCGATCGTGTACTTCCTCGCGATCTTTCTGCTCTACAGCTGATCGCGCCGCGCCTTGACCGTGTTCGTTGAGCGGTGCCGCGGGGGGGGCACGCCGGACCCCTCAACGAACCGCCCCGCACGGGGGGGCG
>SXJQ01000098.1 GCA_005779345.1 Actinomycetota bacterium | reverse complement strand
TGCCCACGCCGGCCTCGCCCTCGAGGAACAGCGGGCGCTGCAAGGTGAGCGCGAGGTAGATCGAGGTGGCGAGACCCTCGTCGGCCAGGTAGTCGTGCGCAGCGAGCGCGGCGACGACATCGTCGACGCTCCCAGCGGTCGGGCCGCCCGCGGGGCTACCGGTACCGGGTGACGGGCCGGAGGTCGAGCTGCGAGTCGCCACGACGGCGAGGCTACCGTCACGATCGATGGAACCCGGGCTGTCGGAGCACGAGTGGGAGTTGGTCCATGAGGTCCGACTCCGTGGGCTCGTCGTCGTCGACGACGACCCGCGCGTCGAGCGGCTGACGGCGATCGAGATCGTCGTGCGCCGCGGCTCCATGATCGCGTTGTCGAACGGTGGACGCGACCTGCACGCAGCGTGGGCGCGATACGACGACGACTCGGCCGCACACGCCGCGGCTCGCATCGTGCACGACGGCTTCGAGGAGCTCAACCTCGAGCTACTCGCGGTCTGCTCGGCGTGGCAGGTGCGGCCGGGCGGCGTGCCGAACGACCATCGCGACGCGAAATACGACTGGGACGTCGTCGCCCGGCTCGAGCGCCTCCACGAGCGCGCCGCGCCGCGGATCCGCCGCCTTGCCCGCGACGCCGCTCGCTTCGCCGGATACGACCAGCGGTTGCGCACGGCGCTGCGGCGTATCGTCGACGAGGGCGAGACGGAGTGGTTCACCTCCCCGCGGATCGACTCGTACCACACGGTCTGGAACCAACTGCACGAAGACCTGCTCCTCGCCCTCGGCCGCGACCGCCAAGCCTGACCCCCGCCACGGGGCCCGCGCGCGCCGGTAGCGTCGCGGCGATGCTCCACCTCTCGGTCGACGAGGCCCGCCGCATCGCGATCGCCGCCCAGGGACTCGACCGGCCGCGGCCACCGGGACGCGTCGACCGGCGCCACGCCCGCAAGGTGTTCGACACGGTCGGGCTCATCCAGATCGACTCGGTCAACGTCTTGGCCCGAGCACAGGAGATGCCGCTGTGGGCTCGCCTCGGACCCCACCCCCGCGACGTGCTCCCCACGATGGCGGCAGCCGGGGAGCTGATCGAGTACTGGGGTCACGAGGCGTCGCTGATCCGCGCCGTCGACGAGCCGTGGTTCCGGTGGCGCATGGATGCCGCACGCAACGGCGAGGCCACCTGGCAACACGTCGCGCGGATGCGACGCGAACGACCCGGATTCATCGACGACGTTCGCGATCAGATCCGCGAGCGCGGCCCCCTCACCGCCGCCGACCTGCGCGACGGCCCGGGGAGCACCGAGCCGTGGTGGGGCTGGGACGACACCAAGCTCGCGCTCGAAGCGCTGTTCTGGACCGGCGACGTCTCCGCGGTGCGCGGCAAGAACTTCGAGCGCCGGTACGACCTGCGTGAACGGATGCTGCCCGCCGAGGTGCTCGCGATCGCCGACCCGTCGCGCCCCGACGCGCATCGCGAACTGTTGCGTCGCGCCGCGCGCTCGATCGGGGTCGGCTGGCTCCGCGATCTCGCGGACTACTACCGCCTCAAGCTCACCGACGCTCGGCCGCGCGTCGCCGAGCTCGTGGACGAGGGCGTGTTGACGCCGGTGCGGATCGGCGATTGGAACGAGACCGCGTACCTCGCCGTCGGGGCACGCGCTCCCCGTCGGGTCCATGCCGCCTCGCTCGTCTCGCCGTTCGACCCGATCGTGTGGGAGCGGAAACGCACCGAGCGGCTCTTCGACTTCCACTACCGGATCGAGATCTACACGCCGGCACCGAAGCGCCGTTTCGGCTACTACGTGCTGCCGTTCGTGTACGGCGACCGCCCCGCCGCCCGCGTCGATCTCAAGGCCGATCGCAAGACCTCGACCCTGCTCGTCCCGGGGGCATTCCTCGAGCCCGACGAGCCGGCCGGTGAGGTCGCCGACGCGCTCGCGTCGGAACTCCGGGCCCTCGCCGGTTGGCTCGGTCTGGATCGGATCACGCTCGGCCGGCGCGGGAACCTCGCCGCCACGTTGCGGTCCGCGCTCCCCCGCTGACACAGTGCCGCGATGGCCGACCCGGCGCTCCCCGGCGTCATCCGGATCAACGATCTCGCGACGCCTCGGCTCGACGATGTCCAACGCCTCGCGCTCGAGTACGGCGAGCGCCATCCAGTACAACTGACCGAGGACGCGGTGCTCGACGCGGCCCGGACCCGCACCGGTCTCACCTCGTTCGGGCCCGACGACTTCCGCGCCCGGATGAACCTCTGGCTCGGCGACGTGGCGGCCGACACCAACCGCACCGCGCTCGGGCGACGAATGATCTTCGACTACTGCGTGCGTTACGCGGCGAACCGCCAACGCATCTTCGACCTCCTTACCCGTCATCCGGAGATCCGCGCGACGCCGATCGTCGCGCCCGTCGTCGTCGTCGGACTGCCGCGCTCGGGGACCACCCATCTGCTGAACCTGCTGTCGGCCGACACTCGCCTGCGTTCACTCCCCCTCTGGGAGAGCTACGAGCCGATCGCCGTCCCCGACGAGCCGGTCGCGGACGACGGCGTCGACCCGCGGTATCGGCGCGCCGCGATCGAATGGGAGCAAATGCAGATGGTGGCGCCGTACACCGCGGCGATGCATCCGATGGATCCCGATCACATCCACGAAGAGATCGAGCTCCAGGGTGCCGATTTCGCGCACTACCAGCCCGAGTGGGTGTCGTACGCGCCGCGGTATCGCGACTGGTACCTCGCGACCGATCAGACGCCACACTACGAGTTCCTCCGCACCGTGCTGCAGATCCTGCAGTGGCAGGACGCTCGCGGCCGCGACCACGTGGCGGGCAACGACTCCACCGCCACGACGGCGCCTCGCTGGGTGCTGAAGTCGCCGCAGCACCTCGAACAGCTCGGCCCGCTCCTGCACACCTTCCCCGACGCGACGATCGTGACAACGCATCGCGACCCGGTTTCGGTCGTGCAGTCCGCGGCGACCATGACGGCCTACGCGGCACGCCTCCAGTACCGCGAGGTCGATCCCGGCCACCACCTTCGCTACTGGGCCGACCGCATCGAGATCTTGTTGCGCGCCTCGGTGCGCGACGCTCGACTGATCGATCCCGACCGTCACGTCGACGTGTACTTCGACGACTTCATGACCGACGACATCGACACCGTGCGGCGCATCCTCGGCGTGGCCGGGCTCTCGTGGACCGAGACGTGCGCGGCGCAGGTCGGGCAGCGCCGCACGGAGCGGCCCCGCGGGAAGTACGGCCGTGTCGCATACGACCTCCGAGCCGACTTCGGTGCCGACCCGGCCGAGATCCGCGACCGTTTCGCGTTCTACTTCACCGCGTATCCACGCCTGCGCGTCGAGGTGCCCTGAGCCCGAGGCACCCTGAACCCGAGCTGCCCTGAGCCGGGCGGCACGGCCGCGAACGGCCCGAGACCTCCGAATCGGGCCGACGGGTGATTCCGGTCAAGTTGTCTGGTTGTTTCGTCCGATATCCGCACTATGAGGCGACACGGCAGGCGGCGAGCGCATCCCCTCGGCTTACGCCGCCGACGCTCGGTCCGGGTCTCGGTCGCCGCGTGCACGGTCGTGCTCGTCGGCCTGCTCGCGTCGCCGGCGTTCGCCGGTTCGTGGTCGTGGCGACCGCGCCGGACGGCCACCACCACGACCATCACCACGGCGCGGCTCCCGACCACGACCCTGGCGGGCGGTCCGCTCGCGACGGCGCCGACGACCGCGGCGCCGACCACGACGGCTCCGGCCCCGACGAGTGCCCCGACCGCGGTCCCGACCACGACGGTTCCGGCCCCGACGACGACCCTCCCGATCGCGGGCGCGCCGGCCGGCGGAGCCGCGGCGATCGCGCCGCTCGAAGCCGGGCTCCTCCTCTACGACGGCGAGGTCGCTCCCGGCGACTTCGAACTCTTCACCGCTCGGCCCGACGGCACGGCGACACGGCGCCTGACATCGGACCCCGCGACCAACGCGTGGTGGCCGCGGTCCTCGCCCGACCGCACCCGCATCGTCTTCTACCGCACCGCGGCCGGCGCGCTCCCGGGCACCTACGCGCAGGCGTCGCTCTGGATCATGAACGCCGACGGCACCGACGCGCGCGTCCTGCTCCCCGCAGGCGTGAACGGTTGGACGTTCCAGGCCCACGCCGAGTGGTCGCCCGACGGTCGCCGCATCGTCTTCACCGCCGGGTCCAACCAAGCACAGATCACGACGATCGCCCCCGATGGGACCGATCTGCGAGTGCTCGGCGGTGGTCCGGGTGCGAACGTCGACCCCGTCTACACGCCCGACGGACGCTCGATCGTCTACGTCGGCTGTCCGACCTGGTCGTGCGGTACCCCCGACACCGAGGTGTTCGCGATGGCCGCCGACGGATCCGGCACGCGGACCCGCCTGACGACCGACACGGTACGCGACAACGACCCGGTGGTCTCGCCCGACGGTGCCTCCATCGCGGTGCTGAGCCAGACCGACGCACCGAGCGAGGGCGCACCCCACGGTGCGTGGAACCTGCGGACCTTGCGGATCGACGGGAGCGAGATCCGGCAGATCACGAGCGGGACGGCGCTGTCATCGGCACCACGGTGGTCGCCCGACGGTCGACGGATCTGGACGCACCGAATCGCGTTCGACCGGTACGCGTGGGACCTCGTGTCGATGAACGTCGACGGCAGCGACCTCCAACTGCTGTGCGCGACGTACACGCAGGAGTTCCTCGCCTTCACCTGAAGTGGGCGCTGCGCTCACGGGGGCACCGCGTCAGTGCCTCATCAGTGCGGCACCATGCCGCCGTCGACGAGGAGCACCTGGCCGGTCATGAAGCTGCTGGCGTCGCTCGCGAGGAACAGCACCGGGCCGACCATCTCGTCGGGGTGGGCGGCGCGGCGCATCGGCGACGCGTTCGCCATCGACGCCGCCGCTTCGGGACCGTTGTTGCGCACCATGTCGGTGTCGACCGTCCCCGGCGCGAGCGCATTGACGCGGATGCCTCGCGGTGCGAACTCGGCAGCGAGCGACCGCGTGAACGACATCATCGCGGCCTTCCCTGCCGCGTACATCGCGACGAAACTCGACGCGAGGAACGCTCCCGCGGAGATCACGTTGATCACCGACGCGTGCTCACTGCGCTCGAGATGCGGCAGCGCCTCTTGAACGAGGAATACCGGCCCACGCACGTTGACCGCGAACGACTTGTCCCACGCGTCGGGTGTGAACGAACCGATCGGCTGGGTGAGCGCGTTCGCAGCGTTGTTCACCACGATGTCGATGCCACCGAACCGTTCGACGGTCGTCGCGACGATGCGACGAGCGTCGTCGAGATCGCCGAGGTGGGCCGCCACGCCGACGCAGCGACCCGGACCCATCGCCGTGAGCGCGGCCTCGGTCGCGGCACAGGCCTCGGCCTTGCGGCTCGCGACGACGACGTTGGCGCCGGCAGCGACGAAACCTTCGGCGACTGCTCGTCCGATGCCTCGGGTACCACCGGTGACCATCGCCGTGCGGCCGCGGATGTCGAACAATGCGGAGAGCTTCTCGGGGTCCACGCGACTCCTAGGTCGTGAGACCGGCGACGGGCCCGGGCGGGCGAAACACCATCCGGTCGATGTCGACCGCGGGATGCGCCACCGCGACCGCGAGTGACTCCGCGATGCACGCGCCCAGGTCGGTCGGGTTCATGTGTTGCTCGCGCATGACACCGTGTGCGAGCCACGACGGCCAGAACTCGGTGAACGCCTCGGGACTGAAGTCGCGGGCGAAGTCGGTGTCGGTGGTGGATCCGACCGCGATCACGCAGAAGCGATGGTCGGGGTGTTCCACCCGCCAACCCCGGGCCAACTCCTCGAGCGCGATCTTGCTCGCCGCGTAGGCCACCAGACCGTGGCGCGGATCGCCGACGGTCTCGCTCGACACGAAGCCGACGATCGCTCCGGGACGGAGGTGGCCGAGCGCGGCGCGGGTCACGAGGCTCGCCCCGACGAGATTCGTCTCGAGCACCGCGCGCCAACCCTCGGCGTCGAGGTCGCGCAGCGCCGCGAGCGGCGAGGTTCCGCTCGCGTAGACGACGAGGTCGAGACCGCCGACAGCAGCCACGGCTTCCTCGGCGATTCGCACGCAGTCGGCCTCGACGCGCACGTCGGCGACGATGGCCCCCGCCGCGTTGATCTGTTCGGCGACCTCGGTGAGCAGCGGCGCGCGCCGCGCTGCGACGACCACGCGCGCGCCCAACTCGACGAGCCGGGTGGCGATGCCCTTCCCGATCCCCGACGACGCTCCGACGACCAGGGCACGACGCCCGTCGAGGGGCAGCGAGAGGCGTTCGTGTGGCACGTGCACTCCGTTCGAGTGGGTCCGGGTGGGTTCGGGAGGGTTCGGGAGCCTGGAGACCGACGCCGAGCGCGTCCTACAGCGGGTGGTTCGCGATGTGGTGGTCGACGAGGTGGGCGAAACGCTCGCGGGCGGCCGCCACTCGCGCGGGGAGGTGTTGGGTCGGGAACATACCGGGCGCCGGCTGGTACTGCTTCAAGACCTGGCGGGC
>SXJQ01000097.1 GCA_005779345.1 Actinomycetota bacterium | reverse complement strand
GGCGAGCGTGTTGCGCATCGCCACGAAACTGCCGAGCCGTTGGAGCTGGCTGATGCCGAGCGCGGCCTGGAGGTCGGTGAGCCGGTAGTTGTAGCCCAGCTCGTCGATCTCGTAGTACCAGTCCCCGTGCTCGGGCTTGCGGACCGTCCCGTGCGACCGGAACGTCCGCAGACGCCCCGCGAGCTCCGCGGAGTTCGTCGTGACCGCGCCGCCCTCGCCGGTCGTGATCGCCTTGACCGGGTGGAACGAGAAGCACGTCATGTCACTGTGCGCACAGTTGCCGACGGGTCCGTCGGGGGTCGTCGCGCCGAGCGCGTGGGCGGCGTCCTCGACGACCAGGCGTGGTCGCGAACGCAACTGCGTCAGGTCGACCGGGAGCCCCGCGTAGTGGACGGCGACCAGTGCGTCGCATCGACCGACCGCACTCACGTCGAGGTTCCAGGTGGTGGGGTCGATGTCGACGAACGCGGGCGTCGCGCCGACGTAGCGGGCGCAGTTCGCGCTCGCCGCGAACGACAGCGGTGAGGTCACGACCGTGTGGTTCCGACCGATCCCACCCGCGACCATGGCGGCGTGCAGCGCGGCGGTGCCGTTGGCGAACACGACGGCGTGCCGCGCCTGCACCTTGGTGGCGATGGCGTCCTCGAAGGCCTCGATCGTCGGTCCTTGGGTGAGCCAATCGCCGCGCAGTACCGCGACGACCGCCGCGATGTCGTCCTCGTCGATGGATTGCCGACCGTAGGGGATCAACGTCGTGACACCTCCTCGTGCGAGCGGCTGTCGGACACCGAGGCTCAGGCCGCGGTCGCCGGCGCGAACCGGAGGAGCCCGGCGAGATCGTGCGCGGAGAGCCAGCGGTCGTTCCCGTCGCTCGAGTAGACGAACCCGTCGGGCACCGGGGTGCCCGAGATCCGGGTGGTCTGCTCGCTCCACCACGAGTGCTCGGGGAGCACGACATAGGTGGTGCCCGCGTCGATCGCGTGGCGCGACTCGTCGGCGGTGAGCATCAGCTCGTGGAGCTTTTCGCCGGGTCGGATCCCGATGACGTCGCGGGGCACGCCGGGCGCCATCGCCTCGGCGAGGTCGACGACGCGCATCGACGGGATCTTGGGGATGAAGATCTCCCCACCTTCCATGTTCCCGAGCGCGTGCAGCACGAGGTCGACCGCCTGAGGGAGCGTGATCCAGAACCGGGTCATGCGCTCGTCGGTGATCGTCAGGCGGCCCTGGTCTGCCATCTGCTGACGGAACAACGGGACGACCGAACCGCGCGACCCGACGACGTTGCCGTAGCGCACGCAGGCGAGGCGCGTCTGCGACTGCGCCGCGTACGCGTTGCCCTGCACGAAGATCTTCTCCGCGCAGAGTTTGGTCGCGCCGTAGAGATTCACCGGGTTGACGGCCTTGTCGGTCGACAGCGCGACGACCTTGGTGACCTTGGCGTCGATCGCTGCGTCGACGACGTGCTGACCGCCGAGCACGTTCGTCCGCACGGCCTCGAACGGGTTGTACTCGCACGCCGGCACCTGCTTCATCGCCGCAGCGTGGATCACGATGTCGCATCCCTGCGCGGCGCGCGACATGCGGAGCCGATCGCGGACGTCGCCGATGAGGAAACGAAGGTTGCGATCGCCGAACTTGGCGCGCATCTCGGATTGCTTCAACTCGTCGCGCGAGTAGATGCGAATGACGGTGTCGGGCCACTCGTCGATGACGCGTTCGACGAACGCGTTGCCGAAGGAACCCGTTCCTCCGGTGCGGAGGATCGTGGCGCCGGCGAGGTCGAGGTCGTCGTGCGACGTCGGGCCGGGGGCCGGAGAGAACGACATGCGGATGCTCCTCAGACGATTCGAGAGACGGAGGCCGACGGCGACGCCGCGGCGGGGAGGGGTGCGAACGGCGGGTGGACCGGGGCGTCGCCGCGAACGAGGCGCTGCACGCGGTCGGCCGCGGCGCGCAGCACGACCTCCCACGGATCGCGAATGTTGCGATTCAGGCACTCGACCGAGCCGAACCACGGAAGTTGACCGGTCCCGCATTCGGACCAGTCGCCCTCGTTGCCGATCGCGAGCGTCGGGATCCCGAGCCCTCCGGCGAGCATCGTCACCGCGTTCCGCGGTGCGATCACGAGGTCGAGGCCGGCCATGAGGCCGGCGATGCCGTCGAAGTCGTTCTTGAGGTCGAGGTCGCGCCAGCGGTGGATCGCGATGCCGAAGCGGCGCTCGGCCTCGCACACCTCGCGCTCGCATTCGTCGTACTGCAACAGCACGAACCGAACACCCGGGACCGTCAGGATCCCGCCCCACTCGTCGAGTCGGCTGTACTCGAGTCGTCGTTCGGCGCTGCGGATCATGCTGCGCCACGAGATGCCGACGAAGGGTCCCGCGCCATCGACCTGGGCGAGCCGCTCGGACCAGCGCGCCGCGAGCCGTGGGTCGGCGCGGAGGTAGCCGGCGCGCCGCGGAAACGCCGCGAGGTCGCCGCGGAAGTGCCGACCGAGGCTGCCCATCGCAACGGCGAGGTCGGCGTCGGGCGCGGTCGGTGCCGACGCATCGTCGGTCGCGAGACAGTCGTCGGACTGCGCACGCACGGTGACCCCGGGAACGCTGCGGCGGAACAGCGAGACGACCCGCGGGTCGGTCTCGACGATCAGCTCGACGCCGGCCGCGGCCAGATCGGGCACGCAGCTCGCGAACATGATCTCGTCGCCGATGCCCTGCTCGCGATACACGAGCAGGGTGCGCCCGGCGGCGGGCTCGCCGTTCCATTGCGCGGTGCCTGCCCAACGGCGGAGCGGCGGGTCGTTGTCGAGGCGTTGCTCGTACTCCTCCCAACCCTCGCGGAGCCTGCCCATCTGCAACAGCGCGGCGCTCCGACGCATGCGGAAGTGCGCCGAGTCGGGCTGGAGCTCCAATGCTCGTTCGTGTGCGGCGATCGACTCGTCGGTCTCCTGCGCGGCGTAGAGCATCGTGCCGATGTTCGTCCAGGCGATCGGCCAGTCGGGGCACAGTTCGCAGGCGCGTCGGAAGAGTCCGAGCGCCTCGTCGATCTCGCCGAGGTAGAAGAGCACGTTGGCGAGCGCGGTCATCACCTCGGCGTCGTCGGGCGCGGCGGCGCGGGCGCGCCGCAACACGGCGGCGGCACTGCTCAGCCGGCCCTGGGCGCGGAGTTGCTTGCCGAGCAGGGTCAACACGCCGGGGTGGTTCGGGAGCAGGACCGACGCACGCCGCGCGGCCGCGGCTGCTTCGTCGACGCGGTCGAGGTCGGCGAGCACGAGCGCGAGGTTGTGCCAGGCAGGGCCGTGGTCGTCGAGTCGTTCGAGCAGGACGCGCAGCGTGGCCTCGGCCGCGTCGAGGTTCTTCACGCCGCCGAGCGCGCGCTGCGAGACGGCGAGCTCGTTCCATGCTTCGGCCGTGGAATCGTCGGGGACGCCGCCGAGGAGTTTCAGGCCGTCGTGCAGGCAGCGGACCGCGGTCTCGCGGTCGTCGAGCGAGGCGGCCACCATGCCGCGTGCGCACAACGCATCGGCGCTCGTCGGCACGACGTCCAAGACGTCGTCGAGCGCCCGAGCCGCGTCGTCGTACCGACCCTCGGAGTAGGACCGGACGCCCTGTGCGAAGCGGGTCCGGGCGCGCGCGAATTCCACGGCAACCGCCGGGTCGGCCGCGGGAGCCCCGGTCGGCGCGGCGCGCTCGGGCCTCGGGGGCGCGAGCGCCGACGACGTGGGATCGGTCGCTCGTTTCCGCTGGGCTCGTTTCCGCTTGCCCATGACCCTCCTCCGCTGAACCCGATCTCATCGGCGCCGCGGGCGGCGTCCTGACGGATCCGCGGGCGCGACCTCACCGGTCACAGCGTCACGGGCGCAGCGGGCCTATCCCATCAGGCGTGAGCCTCGAACCCGCCGCGCCGTTCGGGCTCGGGGGGCGCGGTTCGGGGGCGCCGATCGAGCTGCCCGAGCTCCGCGCGGATTGCCGCGAGCTGCTCGGCGAGCACACCGGCGACGTCGTCGAGGGCCGCGATGACTTCGCGTGCGCGATCGGCGAGCGTCGCGGGGAGCGCTCCCAGGTCGTCGGGGGGCCGATAGGCAGGGTCGGTGACCTCGTCTCGTGCCGCACACGCGGCGACGCGCGCCGCGTCTGCCTCGAGGGCGTCGAGCACACCGACCCAGCGGGGATCGAGCGTCATCGGGATCAGGCCCCGAGACGGTGGACGGCCGGCGGATCCACGATGCCGGCGGCCTCCCGCCACGCTGCGTGCAGCGGAGCGACGATGCGCCGGCAGGCCGCGACGCGAGCCGCGTCCTTCTCGACGTTGGCCACGGACAGCTCCTCGATGAGGAACTCATAGACCGACCGCAGGTTCTGGGCTGCCGGCCAGGTGTCGACGTCGAGCGTCGCGTGCAGCTCGGCGACGATCTCTTGGGCGTGGACGAGTGCTTCGTGCGCGGTCTCGACCACGCCGCGTTCGCACGCGGCCGTCGCGCGGTCGAGGTCGAGTGCCAGCCTGTCGTACAACATGACCAGCAGGCGTCCGGGTGATGCCGTCCCCACGCTGTCACGCAGGTACGGGTTCGTCCGAGCTGTCGCCATGGGTCCTGTCCCGATCTCCGCGTCCTGGGGCCCGGCCGGCCGGCTAGCCGAGCCCTGCGAGTTGTCCGGAGAGCCAGCTCTGCTGCGACCGGAGGTTCGCCATCGCCGTCTCGAGCGAGGCGAACTGACGGCGCAGCCGGTTCTCGTAGGTCGTGAGCCTTGCTTCCATCGTCTCGACCTGTCGGTCGATGAGGTCGCGCGACGACTTCCGCGCGTTTTCGGCTGATGTGAGGTAGCCGGCGAACGAGTCGGTTGCCGCGAGGCCCACCGATGAGATGCGCTGCGCGATCCCGGGGTTGTAGGTCAAGGTGCCGAGCGCGCCGGTCGCCGAACCCGTGTAGAGGATCGCGAGCCCGCCGACGGTCGTGTCGGTCGTGTCGATCGTGAGCCGTTGCCCCGAGCCCGAACCCGCGACGCCGTTGATCGTCCCGGCGACGTCGACCCCGGCGTCGGACACCCACGTCGATCCGTCCCAGGCGACCTCGACGGTCGTCGCCGACCCGTACGCCGATGCGGTCGTGCGGATGTTCGGGCCGTCGATCGACGCGGTGACGGCAAGGCTCGCCGCGGCGAACGCAGCGTTCAACCCCGAGACGGTCGTCGCCAGCGTGTCGCCGGGCTGCACGGTGTACGCGGCCTCGATCGTGCCGATCTTGGATCGGATCGTCGTCCCTGCCGCCGGGAGCCCCGCGCTCAGCAGGGCTGCCTGTTCGGCCGCGGTCGTGATCGCGATCGGGTACGTGCCCGCGACCGCGCGGTCGCCCGACGCGACGAGGGTCACCCATCCGTTCGTCGCGCTCGAACTCTGCGAGAACAGCTTCGTCATACCGGCCGGATCATCGTTGAACGCGTCGACGAACTTGGTGCGGTCGAACGTGAACTTGCCGTCCCTCGACGTGCTGACGCCCGCGAGGCCGGGGCTTCCGGGAGCCGCTCCGGGGACGGCGTTCGTGATCGCCGCGGTGATCTCGCTGACGAGCCGTCGTGTCGTGGAGTCGCCGGTGAGCGGCGAGGCCTGCTTCGTCGCGGCGTCGTACGCGGTGGCCTTGTCGACCTCGGCGCGCAGCGCGTTCGCTGCCGCGACGATGTCCGCGACCTTGTCGGCGAGCCCGGCGACGTCACGATCGAGCGTGATCGTCACCTCGCCGGCGGTCACCTTCGCGAGGGTGACGGAGAGACCGGGGAGCAGGTCGGAGATCGAGTTGGTGGCACTCGCGACGGTGTACTGGCCGGCCCCCGACCCGACGGTGAGGGTGGCGTCGGCGCCCTGGGTCAACGTCGTGAGCGAACCGACGACGGAGCTGTCGAACTCGGCGAGCGCGAGGTTCGGGTCATGGTCGGCGCCGGTGATCGTGGCCGCGAGTTGGAGCCGGTAGACGTTGTTGCCGACCTGGACCGCTGCGGCCGTCACGCCGGCGCGTGCGCCGTTGATGGCGGAGACGACCGCCCCGAGCGACCCGTCGCCGACGGTGACCTGGTTGCCCGTGATCGTCCCGGCGCGCAGCCCGCCCGAGAGGACCGCGGTGATGTTGCCCGCGCCTGCCGCGAGCGTGATCGTGTCGCCGGGGGCGATCGCGGTGATGTCGCCGAACGTCTGGACCGCGTTACCGTCGACGCTGATCTTGCCGTCGACGCCGACGAGGTCGCTCGCGTCGGTCGTGAGCGCGAGGGGCGTGATCGCGGTGCCGCCCGTGACGCGCAGCGTTGCCGTCGAACCCTCGGAAGTCGTCGTGAGCGAGATCTGGTTCGCGGCGTCGAGCGCGACGGTGGCGCCGACGCCCTGCGCGTCGAGCGCGGCTTGCACGGCGGCAGTGAGTTGCGCACGGTCGTATGTTCCCGCCGTGATCGTGATGGTGTTCGCTGCCCCGTTCACCGTGAGCTGGAGTTGGTCGTTGGTGCCGTCGATGATCGTCGATGCGGCGACCGCGGCGGCGCCCGACTTGACCGCACCGCCCGACGATTGCGTGACGGCGATCGCGTGGCTCCCGATGGCCACCGTGTCGTCGGCCGCGAGCGACGAGAAGCCGTACTCGCGTCCGCCCGCGGCGACGAAGATCGCCGACCCGGTCGTCACGCGGGTTGCGAGTCCCGTGATCGTGTTCGCGCTGCGCACGGCGCCTGCCGCAGCGAGCGCCGTGACGCGGAAGGACATCGCCCCGGTGAACGTGCCGTTCGTCGCGGTGACGCCGACCGCGTCGTCGCTCGAGGTCGCGACGAGCGCATTCCAGTCGGAACCCGCGGCGAGGCGCTGCGCGGCGGTGCGGAGCGCGGCGACGCCGGCTCGCAGCGTCGCGTAACTCGAGATCGCGCTCGTCTGTTGCGCGGAGCGAGTCTCGACCACCGTGACCCGTTGCCGCTCGAGCGCGACGAGTTGGTTGATCATCGACTCCGTGTCGAGGCCCGAACCCAGGCCACTCAGCGAGACCATGATCTCCTTCTCCTCCGCCGCGCCCCGGCCCCGGAGGGCGGGGCCGCCTCCGAGACCTCATCGACCCCCTCGTGGGCTACTGGAGGAGTCGCAGGATTGCTTGGGGGGTTTGGTTGGCTTGGCCGAGCATCGCGGTGCCGGCCTGGATGAGGATCTGGTGGCGGGTGAAGCTCACCATTTCGAGGGCCATGTCGGTGTCGCGGACGCGGCTCTCGGAGGCGGCGAGGTTCTCG